>WGBJ01000171.1 GCA_015494385.1 Marinosulfonomonas sp. | reverse complement strand
CTGCTGGGGGACGGATCGCAATGGGGCATGTCGCTGACCTATATCGTGCAACCTTCGCCGGACGGGCTGGCGCAGGCCTATCTTCTGGCCGAGGATTTTCTAGCGGGCGCCCCTTCGGTCATGGTGCTGGGCGACAATATTTTCTTTGGCCACGGCCTTCCGGAAATGCTGGCCCGCGCGGACAGAAGGGAAGCTGGCGGAACGGTCTTCGGCTATCGTGTGGCCGATCCCGAACGTTACGGGGTTGTCGATTTCGATGAAACGGGAAATGCTGTTTCCATCGTTGAAAAGCCCAAGCTGCCGCCGTCAAACTATGCGGTGACCGGGCTGTATTTCCTTGACGGAACCGCCCCCGAAAAAGCGCGCCGTGTCACCCCCTCGGCACGGGGTGAGCTGGAAATCACATCGCTGCTGGAAATCTATCTGGATCAGGGCACGTTAAGTGTCGAACGCATGGGGCGCGGTTATGCCTGGCTGGATACCGGCACCCACGGCAGCCTGCTGGATGCAGGAAATTTCGTTCGCACGCTGGAACAACGACAGGGGCTTCAGGTGGGATCACCCGATGAAATCGCCTTTGCCAAAGGCTGGATCAGCCGCAATGATCTGGCAAAACAAGCCGCGCTCTTTGCCAAGAATGAATACGGCAACTACCTGTCAGAGCTGTATAATTTCGCCGCCCCGCAACCGGCATTGCAGGCCCATTGGCAAAAGCTATACCCCGCCGCTGTGGATAATCTGGTAATATAGCGCCTCAAGATCGTTCTTGTGCTTGATCTCCTCGTTCGCCATGAACTGGAACAGATCGCGCACCGGACCGGGCGGTGATTTTTCCGCCAATTCGCTATATTGCACCATCGCGATAAATTCGCGCATCATCGCGTATTGCAGGATTTCCTGATCATCCGGGTTTTCGCCCAGCTCGGGCAGGTGGATACCGTCATAGAATTTGCGGTCCACCGTCATGTTTTCGACTTCTGCCTTTAGCAGATCATGCAAATCATCGCGCTTGGCCAATTCCTGCAATTTGGCGATATGCGCTTCTTCTTCGCGGATCAGCTCGTGCACGATATAGCGGATGTGCTTGCTGATTTTTGGCAGCAGATCGGTATAGAAATCATGCGCGACCTGCTCGAATTCGATCGCCAGATCAATGAATTCCTGAAGGCTGGCATGGTGGTGCAGCTTGTCGAATTTCTCAATCCTTGGCATCGGCTTCCTCCTGTTCGTTCAGCGCGGCATTGATACTGTCGGCCACCACATGACCATCGGCCACAGCGTGGATAATGTCCGGCCCGTGCACGCAGTCACCCGCCGCCCACAGCCAGCTTTGCGAGGTGCGGCCCTCGGCATCCACCGACAGGCGGCCACGGTTCCATTCCAGCGCCTCGGTCAGGTCTTCGCCCAGCAAACTGACATCGGACGCCTGCCCGATCGCCTCGATCACCATATTGGCCTTGTGCAGCATTTCATCCGATTCGTCATAGCTGGGGGCGAAACGGCCCTGATCGTCAAAGATGGAAATCACTTTCCATGTGCGCAAGCCGCTGATCCGGCCGCCTTTGGTCAGGACAATTTCCTGGGGACCGCGCGCATCCAGAATTTCGATCCCTTCTTCGCGGGCTTCCTTCACCTCTTCGGGGTCGGCCATGAAGTGTTGCAGATCCTCGAGCGCGGTCACCGTCAGGTCGACCTTACCGTATTTCTGTTTCTGCAAACGCGCCATCGAACGGGCAATGTCCATCGCCACGTTGCCGCCACCGATCACAACAATTTTTTTGGGCACCTTGACCTTAACGCCATTGGTAATGTCGCGCAGCAGATCGACGGCTTTCAGAACATCCTTGTGCTCGGTTCCCTTGATACGGGTCGAGCGCCCGACATGCAGACCGATCGACAGCAGAACCGCATCGTAATCCTGCCGCAACTGGTCCATTGAAATGTCTTGGCCCACCCGCATGTTATAGCGGATATCGACGCCCATTCCGGTGATGATCGACACCTCGTGATCCAGATCGTCATAGGGCATCCGGTATTCGGGGATGCCGTAACGGGCCATGCCGCCAGGGCCGGCCTGTGCCTCGAACACGGTAATGTTGTGCCCCATTTTCACCAGATCGAACGCGGTGGTCAGGCCGGCAGGGCCAGCGCCGATGATGGCAATTTTCTTGCCGGTGTCGTCCGCCGTGCCGCCGATAATATCCATATATTTCTCGCGCGGGACGTTTTCGGTGATGTGGCGTTTCAGCCAGCGGATGGCAATCGGCTCGCCTTCATGCCCGACCGAACAGGCGTCTTCGCATTTATGGGTGCAGACGCGGCCACAAACCTGACTGAACGGGTTGGTGTCATAGAGCAGTTCCAGAC
>WGBJ01000170.1 GCA_015494385.1 Marinosulfonomonas sp. | reverse complement strand
TTATCTTCCGACACTTCCGGTCGAATATCCGCTCCACGTGATTGACGACCCCAGCGTAGTTTACCGAATAGTTTTCCAAGCATAAATCGCCTCTTTATCCTTACAATAATATCCGCCGCAAATCCTCTGGTATCCCGACACGGGTTAAGTGTATTCTATTGCCGAGCCACTATTATCATGGGGCTGTGGCTCTCTGTTCTTGGTTGCCTTGGTTTTTTTCACCAGTGCAGACTTCGGCAGCCCTTCGATCCAATCAACAATCGGCTGGCCAAGTTCCAGATCGCTACAATCTGGCGATAGGTTGGCGCGACGTGGATCATTTGGGTCAGGTTTAGTGAATAACAGATCACCTCTATCTTTGATCAGAAATTCAATAAGGATTGAATTAGTTGAAAATGTTATTTTTGCACCATGACCAATTTTATTTAACTTTGCTTTCCGATAACCGGTTAGCCGTTCAATTTTTTCAAGCATTTCCACCCTTTTGAGAGGAGCTGCTTCCATAAACTCATCATCTGATAGTTTTAAGTTTAGGGCGTCATAGTCACGACATTTCATTGCCGCCTTGCGAATTGATTGCCCAATCTTTTCGGGACCATCCAATCTGGAACACGTGATTAGTGGTGTGCTCCTGTCAACAAACCATATCTTCCCATTGGACCCCATCCTACAGGAATAAGGACGGATTGCTACAATTGGGTCAAAAAGCCAGAAGTATAAAAATTTATCTTCCGACACTTCCGGTCGAATATCCGCTCCACGTGATTGACGACCCCAGCGTAGTTTACCGAATAGTTTTCCAAGCATAAATCGCCTCTTTATCCGTACAATAATATCCGCCGCAAATCCCCGCCATTCCTCTGGTATCCCGACACGGGTTAAGTGTATTCTGGTGTCAGACCAGACACAACTTGAAGTTCACAGCATCCTTTCCAACCCGGACACCCCCACATGATCACCGTCAAACAAGCCCTCGCCGAAGTCCTGAACCTCGTCTCCCCGCTCCCATCCGAAACCGTCCCCTTACGGCAAGCCGCCGGTCGCACCCTTGCGGCCCCCGCCACAGCACAGCGGGATCAGCCGCCGTTTGCCTCTTCGGCGATGGACGGGTACGCCGTGATCGGGCTTGAGGTCGAGCCGGACGCAATGTTCAAGGTGATTGGCGAAGCCGCTGCGGGACATGCCTTTGACGGCGAGGTCAAGGCAGGGCAAGCGGTGCGCATTTTCACCGGAGCACCAGTGCCCAAAGGTGCCACGCGGGTGGTGATCCAAGAGGACGTGATCCGCAAGGGCGATCTGATCACCCTGCGGCGCAATCTGGATCAGGCCACCTATATCCGGCCCGCCGGTGGCGACTTCAAATCGGGCGACGAACTGGCCGCCCCGCGCCTGCTGACCCCCTCCGATATCGCGCTGCTGGCCTCGATGAACATCAATCAGGTCACCGTCACCCGCCGCCCCGTCATCGCCCTGATGGCGACCGGTGATGAACTGGTGATGCCCGGTGAAAACCCGGGGCCGGACCAGATCATTGCCTCGAACAATTTCGGCCTTGCCGCGCTGGTGGAGCAACACGGTGCTAAGGCACGGATGCTGCCGATTGCACGCGATAACCATGCCTCGCTCGAAGCCGCCTTTGCCCTGTGCGAAGGGGCCGATATGGTGGTGACAATCGGCGGGGCCTCGGTTGGCGATCACGATCTGGTGGCGCAGGTGGCTGGCGATCTGGGGCTGGAGCGCGCCTTTTACAAAATCGCCATGCGCCCGGGCAAGCCGCTGATGGCGGGCAGAATGATGGGCATCCCGATGCTGGGCCTTCCGGGGAACCCTGTGTCCTCAATGGTTTGCGGTCATGTCTACCTGCTTCCCGCGATCCGCGCCATGCTGGGTTTTGCGCCAGAACCCCGCCCCCGTTTGCAAGCCACATTGACCTGCGACATGCCCGCCAACGGCCCCCGCGAACATTACATGCGCGCGCAGGTGCAAGCGGGCCAGATCACCCCGTTCGAGCGCCAGGACAGTGCCCTTCTGACCGTTCTGGCCGACGCCAACGCGCTGTTGATCCGTCCGGTGGATGATCCGGCACGAAAGGCGGGCGAGATACTGGAATATATTTCGCTGGATTAACGAAACTACAGATCAGCGCAGCAGTTTTGCCTTGTAAACAAAACTGCCGAACGGGATGAGCGAGGCCGCCGCGCCAATCCCCGTCAGCTTGCCGCTGATCCGCCCCCAAGAATAGTGCAACAGCAGCGTTGTGATAAACGCCAAAAACAGCGCGCCGTGGACGGGGCCGATGATTTTCACCAGCACCGGCATATCCAGCCAGTATTTGAACGGCACGGCAATGAATACCAGTGTGATCAGGGATGTACCCTCGAACAGGGCGGCGATTTTCAGCCATTTCAGGTTGGGGGATGTCATCGGGGTTGCTCGCTGTTTTTTGATGGAACCTGTGCTTTAGCAATCCCGTCGCCGCAGGGACATGCGGCAATTTGGGTGCGGTTGACACAAAACAGGAACATCTATAGAACGAAGAGGAACACGCATTATTCCTGCGTGATACGGGTGCCTTCGGGAGAG
>WGBJ01000169.1 GCA_015494385.1 Marinosulfonomonas sp. | reverse complement strand
TATGGCAATACGCGCGCCCTTTGTCTGGGGCTTGAGGTGGTTTTGCCCGGCGGCGAAGTGATGAACCTGATGAGCGAGCTGCACAAGGACAACGCAGGCTATGATCTGCGCGATCTGTTCATCGGGGCCGAGGGGACGTTGGGCGTGATCACTGCTGCTGTCCTAAAACTGTTCCCCAAACCCGCCGCCTATGCCACCGCGATGGCCGCTGTGCCCAGTCTTACGGATGCTTTGACCCTGTTGAACCGGCTGCAAACGGCATCCGGCGGCGCGGTCGAAGCCTTTGAATATATGCCCGGCAATTACGTTGAAATGTATCAGGCCAACCACCCAGAAACCCGCCCGCCGTTTGACGCCCCGAACAGCAAGGGAAAGATCAGCCCGTGTTCCTCGACCGCGTCATGCAGGGAGGCGATGATCACGCCAGCCTCGACAATGGCGATGCGGGCCTCGGGGCGGATCTCGCGGATGGTGTTCAGGCGTTCCAGCGACAGCAGGATGCCGCCCTCGGTATGGGTGCCGCCGACAAGGCCGGTGTTGCCGGAAATCGGCACCACGGGGGTTCTGGTTTCGCTGGCCAGCCGCATCACTTCGCTGACCTGACCGGTATTTGCAGGGCGCACCACGGCCAGCGGGTGGCCGGTGTATTTGCCCATCCAGTCGGTGGCATAGCCTTGCATATCATCGCCGTGCAGCACATTGGCGGTGCCGGTGATTTCGGCCAGTCGGGTCAGCATGGGTCAATCCCTTTCCTTGGTCGGCACGGGGCCGCGGTATTTCCTGGAAGCAGCGGGCGGCACCTCGTCCGGTTCATAAACACCAATCAATATGCCTAGCTGTTTTCCGCCGCTGCGCGCAGCGTTGATCTGTTCATCCGAAACCGTAACCCGCTGTGACATGCGGCGGCCCCAGCTTCCCAGCCGCTCATACATCAGGGCGATAATATCGGCGTGATTGGCGCTGTCGCCCAGATCGGTGAATTCATCCGGATCGTTTTGCAGATCAAACAGCATCGGGCGAAAGCCGCCTTCCGCATGGATGAATTTCCAGCGCTTGTCTGTGACCATGAACAGGCGGGCATCGCGCGGGGTGACGTTCAGTTCAGCGGCCATCGGGCTGGTCGAATAATCATATTCGCTGATCGCGTAATCGCGCCAGTTGTCAGGGGTTTTGCCATGCAGGAACGGCAGCAGCGAGCGCCCCTCGACAATGTGGTCCGGCACCTTGCCGCCGGCCACCTCGATAAAGGTCGCGGGCAGGTCGATGGATTCGACCAGCGCGTCACAGGTGGTGCCACGGGTGGCGTCGGCATCCGGCGACGGGTCATAGATGATCAGTGGCACCTTGACAGATGGTTCGTGAAACAAATCCTTTTCCCCCAGCCAGTGATCGCCCAGATAATCGCCATGATCCGAGGTGATGACGATCATCGTGTCCTCCATCCGCCCTGTCTGCTCCAGAAAATCGAACAGGCGGCCCATCTGGTCGTCGCATTGCTTGATCAGGCCCATATAGGCGGGGATCACCTTTTGGCGCACCTCCTCGCGGGAAAAGGCGCGGCCGATGCGGCTGTTCATGAAGGCGGCAAAAACGGGGTGCGGATTGTCGCGCTCGCTATCATGGCGTACGGCGGCGGGCACATGGTTTGGGCCGAACATGTCGTGATAGGGGGCGGGGACGATATAGGGCCAGTGCGGTTTGATATAGGACAGGTGGGCGCACCACGGGGCTTTGGCCTGTTCGATGAATTTGATCGCTTCGCCGGTCAGCCACGGGGTTTCGCTGTCTTCCTCTGCAATATTGGCGGGCTTGTTGGCGTTGGTCATGAACCAGCCCGAGGCGATGTCGCCGCCCTCCATCGCGGCATTGGCAAAATCGGCCCAGGGGTTTTCGCCCGGGTAGCCGCGTGATTTCAGATATTCGTTATAGGGCGAGCGGTTCTCATCGTAAAACCCGTCCGGCCCCTCGGCCCACAGCCCGTCATCGCGGCACCAGACATCAAAGCCACATTCCGCCTGCCGCGCACCGATCACGCTGTCAGGCGACAGGCCAAGGCGCTCCATCCCTGCCTTGTCCACCCGCATATGGGTTTTGCCGATCAGCCAGCAATCCATGCCAAGCGGGCGCAAATGGTCGCCCAGCGTCATTTCCCCGACCCGTAAGGGGAAGCCGTTATACTGCGCCCCGTGGGACGAGGCATAACGGCCGGTATAGGTGCTCATCCTTGAGGCACCACACACGGGGGATTGCACATAGGCACGGGTGAAACGCACGCCGCGTTCCGCGATACGGTCGATGTTCGGGGTGTGCAGATGCGGGTGCCCTGCACAGGACAGGTAATCGAACCGCAACTGGTCGAACATGATGAAAAGGATGTTTTTTGTCATGTCGCTATGGGGCCGCAAAATATGTTCGCAGGCAAGCGAAAATTCACGGTGGGGGCTGTTTTCTTTTAAAGAAAACAGGACGAAATCTTTGCAAGATTTCGGGGGCTAGTGGTTTAGCCAGATCGGGTTGCTCCAGGCCCGTTTGCCCGCGTGATCAATCACAGTGATCCGTATCCACGGGCTGACGGCGAAACGGTCCAGTGCGATGGAGCCCGAGGTCAGCTCCGTGCCGCAAATTTTCGAGGAGGCAATGCCCTTGCCCGCCACGGTAATGGTCTGCACTTTCGAGCAATCCACCTCGACCGTCAGCCTTGTCAGCCGGATGTCGTGGATTTCGGGGCCGGTCGAGGAATAGAACTCCCCGGCTTTCAAAGCGGCCAACAGGGCCTCGGGGTTGTTTTCAACCGCCTTCACCATCACCCAGCCACCGAAATGGTCGGGCGTGTGGAAATGGGCGTCATCGGTGGCAATGCAGGTCAACCTGCGGCCCTCGTTCAGCATGTGGTCATAAGACAGCAAGCCGTCGCCGCGATCGTTTTCGATGGCGCAGCCGTGGTTATAGATCTCAACCGCATGGGCGGCAGGGATGCGGCGGGCGTCGGCCTCGGTCAGGCCGGACCAGTGCGGGTGGGCGATGGCGATAAAAGCACCGGCCTCTGCCGCGCGGTTGGTCAGGCTGGTGATGGTTTCAACACTGTCGAAATAGCGGAAATGCGCCACATCGGGCGGGGTGAAATCGGCAGGCAGGCCAACGGCCACCACATGCCACATGTCGCCATTGTCCATCGCGCCGCAATGCAGTTCGGCCCCGAACAAGGTGGTGAAGTTTTCGTTGCGGTATGGGGTGGTATCGGTGATCGGGTAATCCCACTGGCCGACAAAATGATCCGTCAGGCTGATGAAATCGTAACCGGCGTCCTGATAGCGGCGACAAACCTCTTCGGGTTCCAGCGCCCCGTCGGAACGGGTGGAATGGGTGTGCAGATTGCCACGGTAAAACTGGCCGGGGGCGGTGAAGAAGCTGGTTGTCACGGGGCTGGCCTTTGTGCCGGATTCGCGTTGATTTAATCCAGATTGAAGACAGTTAAATGGCGCATCTTTCCCGTCTGCGACATCCCTTTCCTGAAAACGGCACGGGGGCGTTTATACGCCGACGAACCGCTGCAACAGCCCTTTGTCGGCGCGCAACTCATCCGGCGTTACCGTCATTGCGTCGCGGCCGTTTTCCACGAACACGATCCGGTCTGCCACTTCCAGCACCGCATCTACCCGCTGTTCCACCAGTATGATCGCTACGCCCTGTTCTTTCAGGGTCAGCACCACATCGCGGATCAGTGAAATCATCGAGGGTTGCAACCCCTCGGTCGGCTCGTCCAGCAACAGCACTTTGGGTTCCAGACACAGGGCGCGGGCGGTGGCCAACATCTGTTGTTCACCCCCCGACAGGGTTTCGGCCCGCTGGTGCAGCCGTTCGCGCAGGCGCGGGAACATCGAAAGCACTCGTTCGCGCACCTCGCCCCCTTTGCCACGGGTCATCAGACCGATTTGCAGGTTTTCGGCCACCGTCATTTCCGCAAACAGCCGCCGCCCTTGCGGGATGTATCCGATCCCCAGTTTGGGCACGCGGTGGGCGGGCAGGCCGGTGATTTCGTGCCCTTCAAGCTGCATTGATCCCGCGCTGATCGGCACCAGCCCCATGATCGCTTTCATGGTGGTGGATTTGCCCGCACCATTGCGCCCCAGCAGGCACAGGATTTCCCCTGCGGCCACATTCAGCGACAAACCGTGCAGCACCTGCACCTTGCCGTAAGCGGCGTTTATGTCGTGCAGTTCCAGCATCATCCCCCCAGATAGGCCTCTTGCACATGCGTGTTGGCGCGGATTTCGGCAGGCGTGCCCTCGGCGATGATCTCGCCGAAATTCAGCACGGTGATGGTATCGGCCAGCGCCATCACCACGGGGATATTGTGTTCGATCAACAGCACGGTGGTGTTGGCGGAGACCTCGCGGATCAGGGCGATGAATTCCTCGATCTCGCCATCCGACAGTCCCTGGGTGGGTTCATCCAGGATCAGCAATTTCGGCTCCTGCCCCAGCCCCATCGCGATTTCCAGCAAGCGCTGGTGGCCATAGGCCAGATCACCCGCCACCTGATCGGCGCGCGCCTTTAGCCCGACGCGGGCCAGCGCCGCCAGCGTTTCGCGTTTCAGCGCCGCATGGTCACGCCCCAGCCGGTGTTGCACCGCAAGGGCCACATTTTCATAAACCGTCAGATTGCCGAAAATAGAGGTGATCTGGAATGTATAGGCCATGCCCAGTGAAATGCGTTTATGCGCGGGTAGGTGGGTTACGTCCTGCCCCTGAAAGGTGATCGAACCGCTGCTGGCCGGAATGCGACCGCAGAGCATCGACACAAAGGTGGTTTTCCCCGCCCCGTTCGGCCCGATCAGGGCACGGATTTCACCCTGTGGCAGGTCGAAATCCACATCGCGCACGGCCCGCAGCCCGCCGAAATGGCGGCATAAATCGCGGGTGGACAGCAGGGTCACGGCAGCCATTTCAACCACCTTTCCCGGACCATCCCCATCATCCCTTTGGGCGCGAACAGGGTCAGCAACACCAGCGCCACACCCACCACCAGCATATAGGCGTCGGTTACGCCGCTGGACAGGTCGATCAGATAGAACATGAACAATGCGCCGATCAGCGGGCCAATGACGGTGCCCGCCCCGCCCAGCAACACCCAGAGCAGCGGAAAGATCGAATAGGGCACCTGCGCGAAACTGGCCCCGACATAGCCGAACAACACGCCATAAGCCGCCCCCGCCGCACCGGATACCGTGCCCGACATCAGCACAGCGGACAGTTTGGCGCGCCAGGTGTCATAGCCCAGCATCCTGGCCCGTTCCTCGTTTTCGCGAATGGCAATCAGCACGCGGCCCAAGGGGCTGCGCACCAGCCAGAGCGTGCCCATCAGTGTAAGCGAAAACAGCAGCCACGCAGCGAAGTAGCGGATGGTTGGATCGCTCAGATCCAGCCCCATGATCTGGCGGGTGGCCTGTTTGATGCCAAAACCCTCGTCCCCACGGGTGATCGAGCCAAAATAGAGGATGGTCAGGAACAGGGTTTGCGAAAACATCAGCGTGACGATCATAAACGCCACCCCGATGGTGCGCAGGGCCAGAAGGCCGACGATCAGCGACAGGGCGAAAGCGGCGGCAATGCCGATCAAAAACGCAGGTCCGACCGGCGTTCCCAACTGCGTCACCGCCAACCCCATGCCATACATGCCCGCGGCAAAGAACATCGCGTGGCCAAGGCTGAGCAACCCCGTGTAGCCGAACATGATGTTATAGCCCATCGCGAAGGTGGCCATAACCATGATCCGCGCCAGATTGCCGTGGTGATAGGCGGGCAGGGCGAATTGCAGCGCGAACAGCAGGACAATCAGGCCAAGGTGCAGAGGCAGGGCGCGTTTCATGCCGGTTTGGCTCCGAACAGGCCTTGCGGGCGGTAAACCAGCACCATCGCCACCAGCAATGTCGCCAGCATTTTCGCCAGTGTCGGGGTGAAAAAGACCGAGATGATGCCGTCACTCATGCCGATCAGGATGGCGGCGACTACGGTGCCGCGAAGTGACCCCAGCCCGCCGATGATTACGACGATGAAGGACAGCAACAGAGGATCGCCCCCCATCAGGTAATGCGCCTGCTGGATCGGCACGACCAGCACCGCGCCCAAAGCGGCCAGCGCCGCGCCCATGCCGAACACCAGCGCAAACACCCGCTCAACCGGAATGCCGAAGGCCTGTGCGGTTTCGCTGTCCAGCTGGGTTGCCCGCAGGATCAGGCCGATTTTGCTGCGGGCCATCAACAGCCACAGGCCCAGACAGGTGACAATCGCCGCCGCGATCACGAACAGTTTGTAGCTGGTGATGCTTAACCCCCACGGCCAGTAAATCTGAAACCCCGCATCGGTGAACTCATACCACGGCAGCGCCAGACGGGTGTTGAACGGGGGCGTGACCGGATGGGCGTCGGGACCATAGGTCATCAGGGTGACCTGCTGGATGATGTAAAGCAGGCCGATGGTGGCAACGATGGTGCGCTCGGGGTCATATTCGACCCGCCGCAGCACCAGCCAGTCGGCAGCGGCGGCCATCAGGCCCACCAATAGGGGCGCGACCACCAGCGCGACCACAAATCCGATGGCCGGATTTCCCCCCAGCATGGTGGTGACCCACCACGCCAGAACCGCGCCCAGCATGTAGAATTCGCCATGCGCCACGTTGACCACACGCATCACGCCAAACACCAGTGACAAGCCCAAAGCTGTCAGGGTCAGGACAGAGGCCTGCACCAGACCTTCGAGCATGGCAAGCATAAGGTGGGGGCCGAATTCCATCTGTGGTGAACTGCTCTTTGATTTTGTGGAACGGTGTTCCCTCCCCCGTTTGACGGGGGAGGGTTAGAGTGGCGCTAGAACGATTGCGTGGTGTAATCCACTTCGTCCGGATAAAAGCCGTCCTCAAGCGATGTGGTGTGTTGCACCACCAGCTTGCCGCCTTCGACCTTGGAAATATACTGCGGGCCGAACACCTGATGGGTCTTGCCGTTGAACAGCTTGGCCCCTTGCGGATGCTCGTTGCTCTCGGGCATATCGGCGATCGCCTCGACGGCCTCGATCAGTTTTGTGCGGTCCTCTGGGCCTTTGTAACCCGCCGCTTCCATGCCTTGCTTGATCACATACAGGGTTTCCCAGCAGGCAAACATATGGGCATAGGTGGAAATATCCTTGGGATCATCCACCGATGCACCATTGGCATCCACACCGACCTGCGCGCGATAGAATTTGTCATAATCGGTCTGATCGGCCTGCGCATACCGCGGCATGCCTTCCCAGAAATGGGTGCCTTCAAGGAATTCCAGGCCCGGCGTGGCAAGATCCACGGCTTCGAGCGAATCGATAAAGCCGAAGATTTGCGGCGCGGAAGGGCCGAAGAATTCGCCCATTTCCTTAACGAAGGTCAGGACTGATGGTCCGACCATGACGTGATAGATCACCTCGGTTTCGCGCGGGATCTGCGGGAAGTATTTGGTGAACGAGGTTTCGGTTGGCGGGATTGCCAGCTTGGCGACGACTTCGCCGCCC
>WGBJ01000168.1 GCA_015494385.1 Marinosulfonomonas sp. | reverse complement strand
TCAGAATCCTTGTCTGAATCTGCAGGTGGTCGGGGGGCGGCTGTGGTTGCCGATGCAGCAGGGTGCGGTGTTCCCTCAGATTTAGTCCGGGGTGCGGGCACAGGTGCGTCCAGCGCTGCAAATAAATCGGGCTCAACCGGATCACTCTGTGGTTCGGGTTTTGGTTCGGTGACGGGTTTCAGGTCTATCGTCTCGCCTGCTGTTTCAGGGCCTAAATCCTCGGCATCAATCGGGCGTGACAGGGCGGCGACCGCTTTCACCCCGTCGGTGCGCAGCATTTTCTGCACGCCTTTGATGGTCATCCCGTCGTCATGCAACAGTTTCTTGATGCCGCCCAGCAGCAACATATCATTCGGGCGGTAATAGCGTCGGCCACCGGCGCGTTTCACAGGCTTTACCTGTGTGAACCGACTTTCCCAAAAGCGCAGCACATGGGCCGGCGTGTCCAGCCATTCGGCGACTTCACTGATGGTGCGAAAGGCGTCGGGTGATTTGGCCACGCCTGTGCCCCCTTAGCGCTTGTTGCCAGCCGCGACCCGATCTTTCATCAGGTGCGAGGGGCGGAAGGTCAGAACACGGCGGGGATGGATCGGAACCTCCTGGCCGGTTTTCGGGTTGCGGCCGATACGGGCGGCCTTGTCGCGCACACCAAAGGTGCCGAAGGACGAAATCTTGACGGATTCACCACGCACCAATGCATCGGACATGTGGTTCAATACGCTTTCAACCAGTTGCGCGGATTCATTGCGGCTCAGGCCGACTTCCCGAAACACGGCTTCGCTCAAATCCATTCGTGTCAAAGTCTTTTCACTCATCATTATCCCCCTGTGGCAGACATAGGTCGCTTAATTGCGATTTAGGCAACCATAGCGGTCGGGGAATTTCCGAGTCAATATCAATGGCTTGCAAGCAGGCGTTAAACGCCCATTTACCAGCGAATAACCACCGATCCCCATGCCAAACCGCCGCCAATGGCCTCGGTGACCAGCAAATCGCCCTGTTTTATCTGTCCGCGCGCCTTGCCGACCGACAAAGCAAGGGGAATCGATGCAGCCGAGGTGTTGCCGTGGTCCTGCACCGTCAGAACCACCTGATCCATCGGGATGCCCATCTTTTTGGCCGTGCCGGCAATGATGCGGATATTGGCCTGATGCGGCACGATCCAGTCGACATCGCTGTCTTCCAGCCCTGCCTTGTGCAAGGCGGTTTCGGCGGTTTCTGTCAGTTTTTCAACGGCTTGACGGAATAGCGCATTGCCCTGCATCCGCAAATAGCCGGATGTTTGGGTGGTGGAAACCCCGCCGTCGACATAGAGCATATCCTTATACCGCCCATCCGAATTCAGGTCGGTGGCAAGGATGCCGCGATCATCAGGGGTGCCTTTGCCGTCTTGGGCCTCGAGAACCAGCGCACCGGCGCCATCCCCGAACAAAACGCAAGTGGAACGGTCGGTCCAGTCCATGATGCGGCTGAAAGTTTCCGCACCGATCACCAATACGCGCTTGGCCTGACCGGAAATGATCAGGGCGTTGGCATTGGCCAGCGCAAAGACAAAACCGGCGCAAACGGCCTGCACGTCAAAGGCAAAGCCCTTTGTCATGCCCAAACCGGCCTGCACCATCGTGGCGACAGACGGGAAGGTGTGGTCAGGCGTCGAGGTGGCCAGAACCACCGCGTCCAGATCATCGGCTTCCAGCCCAGCGTCCTGTAACGCGGCGCGGGCGGCACGGATGGCCATTTGCGAAGTGGTTTCACCTTCGGCGGCGATGTGGCGGCGTTCAATGCCGGACCTGGTGCGGATCCATTCATCCGTGGTATCCAGCGTTTTTTCAAATTCGCTGTTCGGGACGATGCGGTCGGGCAGATAGTGCCCAACACCAATGGCTACGGCGCGAGTTGTCATTCGGATCCCTTATTCACCCTGATCTGTCAGGGCATCTTGTCTGGCGGCGGCACCGGATGCAACCCGTGCGGCCAGTTTATGATTGAAATCGGATTGCGACAGGGTGACGGCCAATTGGATTGCCGCCGCGATGCCGGTTTCATCGGCCGAGCCGTGCGATTTGATCACCGTACCGTTCAGCCCCAGAAACACGCCGCCATTCACGCGGCGCGGATCAATCCGGCGTTTCAGACGCTTTAGCGAGGTCAGCGCCAAAAGCGAGGCAATGCGGGCGAACGGTGTGGCCTTGAACGCCTGACGCAGGAAGTCACTGATCAGGCTGGCGGTGCCTTCGCCGGTTTTCAGCGCGACATTGCCGGTAAAGCCGTCGGTTACGATCACATCCACCCGATCCGAGGGAATATCACCACCTTCGACGAATCCCACAAACTCGAAATCGGCAGGGACGGCGGCTTCGGAGATCAGCTCGTGCGCGACCTTCAGTTCGGCGCGGCCCTTGTGTTCCTCGGTGCCGACGTTCAGCAGACCGACGCGGGGGCGGGCGATGCCCATGCCGTTGCGGGCGTAAGAGGCCCCCATCAATGCGTATTGCAGCAAATCCTCTTGATCCGCGCGGATATCGGCGCCCACGTCCAGCATGATGTTAAAGCCGCTTTTGTTGCGCGATGGCCAGAGGCAGGCAATTGCAGGGCGGTCTACGCTGGGCAGTTTACGC
>WGBJ01000167.1 GCA_015494385.1 Marinosulfonomonas sp. | reverse complement strand
CGAACTTCTGACTGATGGAATTGATGTGCACCGCTGTGCCGCAGCACGGGCACTTGGCAGCATGGGATTGCCCGAATCCTCGGCCCCGCTGGTCAAGGCTCTGCTGGACGAAGACCCGGATGTGCGCGCCGATGCGGCGGCTGCATTGGGCGAATTGAACGATCCCTCGACCGCCGAAAAACTGATGGAAAATCTGGTTGGCGATCCGGAATCCGATGTGAAACGCGCCGCGATCAAGGCGTTGATTGCCATGCGGTACGAACCCGTTGTTCCGCTATTGCGCAAACTGGCCGTGTCCCGCGCCGAAGAAGATGTCTATTGGGACGGCGATGAATTCTACACCTCGGGCTGGGATGCCTGGGTGGATATCCAGATGTCCGCCTTTGAGGGGTTGGCCGTGTTCGCCCCCGAAGAGGCCGTGCCGGAAATCGTTGGCGCGATGCTGGATGACGAGGCGCAGGATCTGACCGAACCGGGCTTGCGGGCGCTATCGCGTATGGGCGAGCCGGGCGCACATGCGATCATTGACCTTTATGCCAAAGGCGACACCCGTATGTGCCGCCGGATCGTCAAGGCTGTTGGCGAATCCGACAACCCGCATCTGGACGCCCTGCGCGGCGGGATGATCGCGGATGTAAAACCCGAAATCCGCCGCTTGGCGCTGGAAAATCTTGATCCGTCCGACGACCGGCTGAAGCCGTTGTTCGGGGACAAGGACGCAAGCGTTCGCGCCGCTGTGGTGAAGCACGCCGGTTTGCAGAACGTATTGCTGCTGTGGGACCTGATCAAAGCCCCCGAACCGGAAGTGCGCGCCGAGGTGTTCCGTATCATCGCCGCCCATCCGGACAAGTTTCGCGACGAGGATCTGGAAAAAGCCGTTCAAAAGGCCATCGCTGGCGAGCCAAAGGCCGCCAAACAGGCCGCCCTTGCGCTGATTGCGCTGAAAGGGCCAGAAGCCGCCAAAGGGTTGCTGCATGTGCTGGGCAATAAATCGATTCCGCAGGAATTTCGCGTTGGCGTGATCGAGGCCGTTCAGGGTGCCGGTGATATTGCGGTTCCCGCATTGTTGCAGGCCGCGGGCGACGAGGATCGCCATCTGCGCCTTGCCGCACTGACAGCTTTGGCCGAGATCGCTTCGAACGATCCGAAATGGCCAAATGATGCGGGCCTTGGTTTGATGGTCGGGCTGGATGGTGATTTGGTTTTGCCACCGGAAGAACCCGAAGTGGAAGAGGTGGCCGAAGAAGAACCGCTGCCTGAAATCACCGAAGAAATTGCCAAAGAAATTGACGAGGAACTACCGCTGGTGGCCGAAGAACGCAAGCCTGCGACCTCGACACTGGATGCGATTAAATCGAACCTGCCGGACGCGCCTGCAAGCGAACCGGAAGAAGTGGTTCTGACCGAAGAGCAGCAGCGTTTTCTGGACATGACCAAGACACGCAAACACGCCAAGCGCAAAATATCCTGGGATATTTCTGCCGCTCCGCACGAAGATGTGCAGCGGTTCTCGGCCCGTTTGCTGGGCAGTGTCGTGAATGCCGAGGTGACAGAAAAACTGATCGGGGTTTTGAGCAAGGACGTTGACGAGGATGTCCTGCATGGCGCGCTGTTCTCGCTGGCGAAACACGGCGAGCAAACCGGCGCTTTGCCGGATGCAGCACTTGAGCCATTGCAAAAACTGCTGGAAAGCGAAACGTCGGAAACCCGCGTACTGGCTGCACGGGCAATGGGCTGGATCAAAGGGGCAGACATTGATGCGGCCCTTCTGGACATGCTGAAAAGCACCGATCCGCTGGTCCGTGTTGAAGCCATCCGTGCGATGGATCACCGCGATCTGGCCGGCAAGGAAATGATCGACGCGCTGGATGATGAATATCTGGGTGTTGGTATCGCGGCTGCCCGCGCATTGGCGCGTCTGTATGGCGATGCGTCCGTAGATGCGCTGGTGCTGTTTGCCGTCAGCCATGACGGCACATACCGCCGTGATATTGGCAAGCTGTTGGGTGAATTTGCCCCGGATGCCGGTGCCGCCCGTTTACTGGAACTGCTGGCCGACGAAAGCCAAAAAGCCCGCTGGCTGGTCGCGATTGATGCGCTGGCGGAACTGTTTCAGCAACAGCCCCGGGAAGCGGCTTTGAAAGTTGCGTAATTATTACTCACCTGAAAGGAAGCGAAAATGAAAAATATGATGAGAAAGTCGGCAATTGCACTGGCGATGCTGGGCATGGCCACTGCGGCAAGCGCCAAAGGTTATAAGGAAATTGAAGTGACCGATGGCGGCAGCTTTGTCGGCACTGTGGCCGCTGGCGATGCCAAGGCGGACACGCGCACTTATACAATTTCGAAGGATCCGGAAATCTGTGGCGAAGGTTCACGCGAGGTTCCGTTTGTCCAGATCAATGAAAACGGCACACTTGCCGGTGCGGTCGTATTCTTGGCCGATATCGAAGAGGGCAAAGCCATGCCCGAAGAGCTGATGAAGCTGACGATCGATCAGGAACATTGCGAGTTTTCGCCAGCATTGGGCCTGATGGCCAACAAGGGTGAGCTGACAGCAATCAATGACGATGGCACCCTGCACAACATCCACATGTACGAACAGATCGGCAAAGCCCGTAAAACCGTGCTGAATGTATCGCAGCCCAACAAGGGTGATATTCTGACCAAAGATATCAAACTGCGTCGTGGCAACGGTATGAAAGTGGAATGTGATGCCCATGATTTCATGCACGCCTTCGTTTACGTCGCCAAGACGCCTTACTTCTCGCTTGTGGATGATACGGGCGCATTTTCGATCACCGACATTCCGGCCGGCACATACAAGGTTATGATGTGGCACGGCTTCCTTGGGGAAAAGAAGGTCGGCGAAATCACTGTTGATGCTGGTGGCGAAGTCAGCATGGACCTGTCCTACTAAACACTGATCAAAGGAGACCGGCCAGATGGCAAAACGCAAAAGAATAAACACCTTTGACGTCTTCGTTCTGGCCGGTGCCCTTGTGAATGTGGCTGTTGTGCTGCTGCTGTTGGGGTATTGGCTATTCAACTGAAAACCACATTGATTGCCGCTGTTGGGGCGGTTGTAATCGGGGTGGGGGCTTTTGCGGCTCTCTCCCCTTTTGGTCCCAAGGGTATGGCATATGTCCCGGGTGGCGAGGCCACGCTGGGCTATGTCTATTATACCGGCCTGTATGGGCCGATGCCCTATCAGGTGGATGATTTCTGGATTGACAAATTCGAGGTCACAAACGCCGAATATGCGGAATTCGTAAAAGCCACCGGTCATGCGCCTGCTGCCTTTGTGGACGAGGACGACCTGAACCAACCGGATCAACCCGTGACAGGCGTTTTCCACGAAGATGCCATTGCCTATTGCGCATGGAAGGGCAAACGCCTGCCGACCGAGGTCGAGTGGGAAAAAGCCGCACGGGGCACGGATGGGCGGATTTATCCGTGGGGCAATGACGAAGATTTGTCCCGCGCCCATATCAAGGGTGACGCGCCCGTTTCTATTGCTGCATACGAGGGCGATATCAGCCCTTATGGCGTGCGCGGCATGGCCGGGAATGTATCGGAGTGGGTGTCAGACACGCGGGTTGCCAAGGGGGGGCGTTGTGTCGATGGCGGCGCGGATGCCCGCAAACAAACACCCGAGATGATGCGCATTCTGACGGAATTGAAAGCCCTGAACGGCGGTGTTCTGCCTGAGGCTTGTCTGCCGCCGGAAATCGATCCGAACCCGCATATCCAAGGCGAACCTTGCGCCTATATCAAAGGAAACAGCTGGAATGGTCGTTCGCATATGACCGTCGCCAGCAACCGCATGTGGGATTACACGAACGCCTATGCCGAATTTGTGGGCTTTCGCTGCGCCAAAGACAAATAGACACAGGCCAAACAGGGGCCGATAAATCTGGAGAAAAAACATGGTTGTAAATCTGGCGATTGACGAAGGGGTAGAGGGCGCCGCGGGCGACGCCCCCGTGTCGCTGAAACGCATTCTGGTGGCGCTGGATCAATCCGATTACGCCAACAATGCGATGAAACAGGCAACCCGCCTGTGCGATGGCAAAATCACCGGCATCCACGCCTATGCCGCCCGCCTGCACGACCGCCGTTTCAAACAAATGGAAGGCGGCCTTCCCGAACGCTATCAGCGCGAAAGCGAGATGGAGCATCAGCGCGAGGTGCACGAGGATCTGATCGGCATGGGGCTGGGCCTGATTTCCGACAGCTACCATGATGCTGCCGAGGATGTGGCCAAAAAGGCGGACGTGCCCTTTGACCGTCTGTCGCCCGAGGGCAAGAATTACAGCTGCCTGATTGATGCGATGAACAAGAGGGACCATGACGTGTTGTTCATTGGCGCGCTGGGGCTTGGCGCTGTGGCTGGATCAACCATCGGCACCGTTTGCGAACGGGTTGTGCGGCGCAGCAATATGGATGTGTTCGTGGCCAAGGACCGGCGGTTGAACATCGGTGATGGCCCGATTGTGGTGGGCATGGATGGCTCGCCCAAGTCTTTCGGCGCATTGATGACCGCGCTGGATATTGGCAAGCGTCTGGACGTGCCGGTGCATGTGGTGGCGGCTTATGACCCCTATTACCACTACGTTGCCTTCAACAAAATCTCGACCGTTCTGGACGAAGAGGCGGGCAAGGTGTTTCGGTTCAAGGAACAGGAACAACTGCACGAGGAACTGATTGATGACGGCATCGCCAAAATCTATCAGGCACATCTGAATGTGGCGGAAACCGTGGCACAGGATGCCGGTGTGGAAGTGGTCACCGAACTGGTGGCCGGCAAACCCTATCAGGCGATCAAGAAGTATGTCGAAAAGCACGGCGCGTCGCTGTTGCTGGTTGGCAAGACCGGCGTTCATGCCGATGACGGGCTGGACATCGGCGGCAACACCGAAAACCTGCTGCGGATGGTGCCCTGCCATATCTGGATCGGCATGGTCGAACATTTCCCGCCCTCTGATGTGGTGGCCGAGGAAACGATCATGTGGTCGGATGAGGCCAGCGAGATGATCAATCGCGCCCCCGAATTTGTGCGCGGCATGGCCCGCACCGGCGTGATCCGGCAGGCACAAAAAGAGGGGCACACCTTTATCACCACAAAATTCGTGGAACAGGTGATGAGCAAAATGATGCCCGGCGGCGGCGGTGACAAAGACGCCCCGCAGCAAAGCTTCGAGCGGCTGGACTGGGCCGCGGATGCCCGCGAAATGCTGGGCAGCATCACAGACGAACAGGTGCGCGAAAACATCGGCCTGCGGGCCGAGAAATCGGCACGGCGCGATGCGGCGGGACAGGTGGCGGTTGCACATATCGAGCCTTTCATGGCCGAAGCCGTGCTGAAACCTGCGACCCGTCAGGATGGCGGGATCGAGTGGCGCGCGGCGTCATTGGCGCGTTTGCAGCGGGTGCCAGAGGCATTTCGTGATCAGGTGAAAACCAGCATCGAAAACTTTGCCAAAAAGCGCGGCGTTTCGGTGATTGATTCCGCGATCGAGGATGACGCCTTTGCCAACGCCCGTCTGGCGATGTGCCCCGAGGACAAGGGGTAGATCATGGCCGATGCTCCCTATCTGATCGCTCTGAACATGACCGAAAGATGCAACCTTGCTTGCGCGCATTGCTATCTGGACGCCAAGGTTCTGAAAGAAGGGGCGGTGGATGAACTGGGCACCGATGATCTGAAACGGGTGCTGGGTGAAATCGCCGAAGTCGGCCCCGAAGCGATGGTGGTTCTGACCGGCGGTGAGCCGATGTTGCGCCGTGATCTGCCGGAACTTGCGCGGCACGCCTCGGGCCTTGGGTTGATGGTGGTGGTGGGGACCAACGGCATGTTGCTGCGCCCTGACCGGATTCGCGAATTGCAGGACGCGGGTGTGGCGGGTGTTGGTATTTCGGTCGATAGCCTGAACCCCGACTACCACGATGATTTTCGCGGCAAGAAAGGCGCGTGGATCAAAACTATGCAGGGGATTGATGCCTGCAAGGACGCCGGAATGCCATTCCAGATCCATTTTTCTGCCACCGATGAAACGGCGGGTGAAATCGACGATATGGTCGCCTTTGCCCGCGATGCCGGCGCGATGGTGCTGAATGTGTTTTTCATGGTCTGCACCGGCAGGGGCGAGAAATATTCAGGCATTTCGCCGGAAAAATACGACCGCGTTTTGCGCCGTGTGGCCAAGGCCGCGAAAGAGGAAAAGCGCCTGATGGTGCGGGCCAAATGCGCGCCGCATTTCAAACGGATCGCGATTGAAATGGACCCCGAGTGGCCCATCACCGCCGCGCATGGCTATGACGCCGGCGGCTGTATCGCCGCCACCCGTTACGCGCGGATCACGCCCACGGG
>WGBJ01000166.1 GCA_015494385.1 Marinosulfonomonas sp. | reverse complement strand
TCTCAAACGTTCGTTTGTGAAACATGCTGATTGGCTATGCCCGCGTCTCGAAAGCAGATGGCAGTCAAACGCTTGACCTACAACACGATGCGCTAGCCGCAGCGGGCGTTGACGATGCCCATCTCTATTCAGATCGTGCATCGGGTAAGAAAGATGACCGACCGGGGCTTGATGCCTGCCTAAAAGCTTTGCGAGAAGGCGATACCCTTGTGATTTGGAAATTAGATCGCCTAGGGCGCAGTCTGCATCACCTCATCAATACAGTGAATGACCTGTCCGAACGCAGCGTGGGTCTCAAGGTGTTAACCGGTACCGGAGCACAAATTGATACAACAACCCCAGCAGGTCGATTGTCATTCGGTATATTTGCAGCCTTGGCGGATTTTGAAAGTGATCTGATTCACGAACGCACAATGGCCGGACTAGCCGCCGCCCGAGCGCGGGGCAGAAAAGGTGGCCGCAAATTTGCACTTTCAAAAACACAGGTTCGTATGGCCCAAACCGCAATGGCTAGTCGGGATACATCTGTCGCTGATCTTTGCAAAGAACTGGGCGTGAAACCCGTCACGCTATACAGATACGTCGATCCAAATGGAAATTTGAGAGACTACGGAAAACGTGTCCTATGCCCTTAGACCAGATGAGCGTTTTGCGGCGGTGATGCCTTCTATGGTTTTCTCGACGAACATGAAGTTGTTTGTTGGAGGAAACAGTAATGAACAAAGAGATTTACGTTGGGCTGGATGTGCATGCTGATACAATTGCCGTCGCGCTTGCTGAGGGCGGTCGGGGCGGTGAGGTACGGTTTTTCGGAACCATCAAGCATTCAGGCGATTCTGTTTTGCGGCTCACCAAAAAGCTGACAGAAACCGGCAAGACCCCCACATTCTGTTACGAAGCTGGACCTTGTGGATACGGCTTGCATCGACTTCTGACCAAACTCGGGTTCGATTGCGCAGTGGTGTCTCCGGCCATGATTCCACGCAAGGCCGGAGATCGGGTCAAAACCGACCGACGTGACGCAGAGATGCTGGCGCGCCTGTGGCGGGCCGGAGAACTCACACCGATCTGGACGCCGGACGAAGAACAGGAGGCGATGCGCGATCTGATCCGGACCCGAAAGCAGGCAATGGACGCTCGGAAAGTAGCAAAGCAACAACTTTTGAGCTTTCTGCTACGCCACGGGTTGCGCTATCGAAACGGCAAGTACTGGACCAAACGACATCGGCGCTGGCTGGCTGAGTTGCGCCGGTTCCCATATCCGCATCAGCAACTTTCTTTTGAAGAGCTGAAGCGTGCTATCGACCAGGTCGAAACCCGCGTTGCCACATTGGACAAAACCATTGACGAAGCTGTGCGCCACTGGCACTTCGGGCCTGTCGTGGATGCTTTGCGCGCCTTGCGCGGAGTGAACACAACTGTCGCGGCAACGGTGGTGGCAGAGATCGGCGATATTACCCGTTTCGAGAATCCTCGTCAGTTGATGGCCTGGTTGGGTCTGGTTCCCAGTGAGCATTCCAGCGGTTCAACAACGAGGCGTGGGCGGCTGACCAAAACAGGCAATGCTCTGGCCCGAACCATGTTGGTCGAGGCGAGCTGGTCATACCGACATCCGCCAAAGGAAGGACATCCTTATCTGAAACGGTCAGCGCATCTGCCACAACAGATCCGCGATATCGGATGGAAAGCACAGGTCCGTCTGTGCAAACGGTTCCGCCATCTTAGCCGAACCGGAAAACCTCAGCCGCGTGTGCTGGCAGCAATCGCCCGCGAACTGTCCGGGTTTGTCTGGGATATTGCTCGGAACACGCCGCTGCCCGCTTGAAAGGCGCACTACCTGCCTGTGCAGAACGCTGGAGATGGCAGCCAATGATAGGGAAACCCTCGGCGTACCATAGGATAGATATCCGTTCTTAGAGAGAGGCAAGCCCGCATCGAATAAGGTCAGGCGGTACCCAATCCGCGGATGAGAGTATGATAACCATCGGTTCGAGCCGCCGTCTCCAGCGCCATGCACAGGCTATATATTTTGACCATCCCGCACCAGCGGGGTAGTATAATCGTGTCGAGAAAATCAAAACGCTCATGAGAGGTAGTGTTGCATACCTTTATTCTAACATTTGGCGATTTCGGCGGCAAATGCTATTGCCGCCGAAAGATGAAAGACCGAATTTGTTAGTATCTCGGATTTATCCCAAGGAAGGATCGATTTCCTTACAAGCCGCAACCAGCCCCTTAACCGCTTCGACAGATTTGTCGAACATGGCCTGTTCGTCCTTGTTCAGCTTGATATTGACGATCCGCTCGATGCCGCCGGCACCGATCACGGTTGGCGCGCCAACATAAAAACCGTCCAGTCCAAGGGCGCCGTCCACATAGGCGGCACAGGGCAGAACGCGTTTCTGGTCTTTCAGGAAGGCTTCGGCCATTTCGATGGCGGAAGTGGCGGGCGCATAATAGGCCGAGCCGGTTTTCAGCAGGCCGACGATTTCGGCACCGCCGTCACGGGTGCGCTGGACGATGGCGTCTACCTTGTCCTGTGTGGTCCAGCCCATCTCTACCAGATCGGGCAGCGGGATGCCGGCGACGGTGGAATAGCGTTCCAGCGGCACCATGGTGTCGCCGTGGCCACCCAGAACGAAGGCGGTGACGTCGCGCATGGAGACATTGAATTCCAGCGACAGGAAGTGGCGGAAACGGGCGCTGTCCAGCACACCGGCCATGCCGCAAACCTTGTTGTGGGGCAGGCCCGAGAATTCGCGCAGCGCCCAGACCATCGCGTCCAGCGGGTTGGTGATGCAGATCACGAAAGCGTCGGGCGCGTGTTTGGCGATGCCTTCGCCGACCGATTTCATCACTTTCAGGTTGATGCCCAGCAGATCATCGCGGCTCATGCCCGGTTTGCGGGCGACGCCGGCGGTGACGATGCAGACATCCGCACCGGCGATATCGGAATAATCGACAGTGCCCTTCATAGTGGCGTCGAAGCCTTCGGCGGGGCCGGCTTCGGCGATGTCGAGGGCTTTGCCCTGCGGGATGCCGTCGGCGATGTCAAAGATGACAACGTCGCCCAGTTCTTTCATTGCTGCAAGGTGGGCAAGGGTGCCGCCGATTTGTCCGGCACCGATAAGGGCGATTTTGGCTCTGGCCATGGTGTGATCTCCTGATCCGATAATTTCGCTGTTTGCGTATCCATTCCTGATCCTGTGCGCAAGGCATTTGAACAGGCTGGGCAAGAGTCGTCAAATCCGGAAAACTGAATATGAGGGATCAGGGGAATGGGCTGTTTATGTGTCCTTGCCGGTGGCAAGCGGGAGTGTCGCGGCCATATCCTCGAACGCCTGACCCGAGGCGACAAGGCAGGTGGTGCCATCGGCGGTGGTGACGGTGATGGTCCATGTGCCGGTTTCATCCGAGGCAAACACCTCGACCACGGAATTATCGGCGGCAAGGCCGATGCTGTGGCGGGTTTCGCCGTAAGCGGTGGCCAGACGGGTGACAACAGCGTCATGGGCGGCGCAGTTTTGTTCCTGTCCAAAGGCATGTTGGGTCGAAAGCAGGATCGCCCCGATGCCCAGTGAAAGTGTCAGAATCCGGTTGTTCATAATCCTTGT
>WGBJ01000165.1 GCA_015494385.1 Marinosulfonomonas sp. | reverse complement strand
GTATCCGTCGCGTCCAGCCCTTAGATACAGCCACGGTTCGACAACAGTCGCCAATCACGCGGAGAGGTGCCGGAGTGGTCGAACGGGGCGGTCTCGAAAACCGTTGTGGGTGCAAGCCTACCCAGGGTTCGAATCCCTGTCTCTCCGCCATTCCCTGCCCGACACGTTTATTTCAGCACCTTCTGTCGATATACCCGCGTCAAATCCGGTAAATAATTCAGACATCGGGAAAGCCCCTCGCCGCCAAAGTTCAAACCCTGCGCAGGGAGCAAACCTTGTCCAGACAGCGGAAATATGTTAATTCTTGACCTTTCGATTTATTATGTAAGAGGTTTTCATGTTCAGACTGGCCGTAGTGATACTGACAATTTTTGCCCCGTCCCTGTCCCAAGCCGAGCAAACATTTCACCGGTCCGGACCGGGCTGTTCAACCCGCACCACGCTTTCCGGCCTGGCAGGCACATATGATCTGACTTTCGGGCCAGGTCGGGCAATCATCATGGGGCGCACTTTTGCGCCGCCCACACAGGTTTCAGACCAGAACAACGCATCCCTAACCCCGTCCTGCAACGGTTTGTTGCTGGAAAGCCCGATGTTTAACAACACAGATTTCCGGTTGGAAGTACTGCGCACGGCGCCGGGTGAAATGGATTTCACCACCTGGGATTTCACCGAGGATGACGACTTTGCCCCAACCAATGTCCGCGATCTGGCCACCAGCCTGAACTGCGCCAAGGCACCGCCCAGCCTGCGGCTGTTTTGGGAAGGAGCCATCGATTTCAAAGTCCACAAGAACAAACCCGCGCGCATGATGCTGGAAGCAACAGCAGATGGCGTGATCGAAGGCAGGGTTGATATCGAAATCGACCCTCGCGGGGGCCTGTTGCAGGTGCAAATCCATATGCAGCGTTCCGGCCCGCTTGCGCTACCTTTGGTAAATCCCGGCATGACCAATTACGTCCCGAGCAACGATGAGGCCAAACTGGCCCGCGATATACTGGCAGAAGCGCAAGAGGATTCAATCCGCGAGAATGTCGAATTTTGCGGATATATCGGTTATGACAAGGCGGGTAAACTTGTGGCTACCCCGCCGACACGCGGGAATGCAGGATCCTGTACGCCCGATAAGGCCGGGATTGATGATGCCGGGATTAAAGTGCGCACGGCCTCTTATCACACCCATGCGGCCTATGACCCGGGATATTCCAACGAAATACCTTCTGTGGAAGATTATGATGGCGATAAAAGTGAGAGGATCAACGGCTATGTTGCCACACCTGCCGGACGGATCTGGTTTTTGGACCCGAACCATGGAAAAATCTCGCAACTGTGTGGTGAAGGGTGCCTGCCTTCGGATCGGGCCTTTTGCCCAGGTTTTTCTCCTGATATTCCCGAAAGCTATACTTATAAGGAACTGGTCAAGTATTTGAAATAAACAGAGCACCGCAACGTTTGATCTGTGCAACCGGTGGCAGGCATGTTTCTAGAAACCTGATGTAATCCCAAAAAACGGGTGGCGGTCTTTATCCCCGAAACCCTGTTGCCACCACGAATTTCTCGGAACTGTCCGAGCGGCTGGCGGGCGGTTTTACATTCGCCACTTTGGTGAATTTCATTTTCAGCAGCTTTTGCAAATCACCCTCGGCCCCGCCGGCCAGAACCTTGGCAATGAATGTGCCGCCCTCTTCCAGCACGTCAAAGGCAAAATAGGCAGCGGTTTCGCACAGCGCCATGATGCGCATATGGTCGGTCTGTTTGTGGCCTGACGCCTTGGCGGCCATGTCGGACATCACCACATCGGCCCTGCCCCCCAGCCAGCTTTTGACCAGATCATCGGCCCCGTCCGCCATGAAATCCAGCACATGGATTTCAGCACCCGGCACCGGCTCGACCTCTTGCAGGTCAACCCCGATCAGACGGCCAACCGCCTTGCCTTTGCGTTCGCCCAGCGAATTGATGCGCGGCACCGCCACCTGCAACCAGCCACCCGGGGCACAGCCCAGATCAACCACCCGCGCACCGGGCACCAGAAAGCGGTATTTGTCGTCCAGCTCCATGATTTTAAAGGCCGCACGTCCGCGATACCCCTCGGCCGTGGCACGTTTCACGTAGGGGTCGTTCAACTGGCGCTCCAGCCAGAGCGTCGACGACAGCTTGCGTCCGCGCGCCGATTTCACCTTGACCCGCAGGTCGCGTTGCCCGCGTCCGCTAATGTTTTTTCCTGTTGGGCTTTTGGCCATCAGTCTATCCCGTCTTTCAGCACCCCGTCGGCGCTCATTTGTGCGTATAGCAGGCCTTCGCGCAAACCGCGATCAGCAACTGACAAACGGTCCGTCGGCCAGACCCGCAGCAAAGCCTGCAAAATTGCGGCACCCGACATGATCAGCGCCTGCCGGTCGCGCCCGATGCGCGGATCCTTGCGCCGCCCTTCCGGCCCCAATGACAGGTAATCGCGCACCACGGCGTCAATTTCCCCCGAAGTCATGCGCAGCCCGTCCACCTTGTTGCGATCATAGCGGCGCAACCCCAGATGCGAGGCCGCGACGGTTGTCACCGTGCCGGAAGTGCCGACAATCTGGAACCCCTCTTTGGCCTGCTCGCTTTCGAATGGCGAAAATCCTGCCAGGTTTTCCTCAAAATGGCAGGACATCAGGGCAAAGCGTGCCGCGTCATCGTCTACATCATCGAAAATATCGCGCAGGGTGGCCACACCCAAGGGCACGGAAATCCAGTCCACCACGCGGGCGTTTTCGATCAGGGTCTGATCCTGCTTAAAGCCGGTGCGCAACCGCATGATCGAATTGGCGCGATCCTTGTTCGGCACTTTGGAGATATCGATCCAGACCAGTTCGGTTGAACCGCCACCAATATCCACCACCAGCAATTGTTCGGTGCGCCTGGAAACCAGTGGCGCGCAGGAAATCACCGCCAGCCGCGCTTCTTCCTCGGGTTCGATGATTTCCAGCGTCAAGCCGGTTTCGCGTTTCACCAAACGGTGGAATTCGGCGGCGTTTTTCGCGCGCCGGCAAGCCTCGGTTGCGACCAGCCGCATATTTTTAACTTTATGATTTTGCAGCTTTTTCTTGCAAATCCGCAAGGCCTGAACCGTGCGCTTGATCGACGCACGACTAAGCCTTCCCGTCGCCTCAAGGCCCGAGCCAAGCTGCACGGATTTGGAAAAACTGTCGACCACAACAAACTGGTTCCCCATAGGTTGGGCAATCAGCATGCGGCAACTATTTGTGCCCAGGTCCAGTGCTGCATAAAGCGGCCCCGGATCAGACGTTTTTGGCGCGGGTGGTTCAACCGCATCGGGGAACGCGCCCGCACCGGACAGACGCTT
>WGBJ01000164.1 GCA_015494385.1 Marinosulfonomonas sp. | reverse complement strand
GTTACGGATCCAGCAGCCCAAAGAAGGAAAGAGCCTATCGGTTTCTGACGGATATCATTTGGCAAATTGGCAATGATGCTCCGGACTGCAGCCTGCCAGTACTGGACCGTATTCTTGCCGACAAACGGTTTGATGATTTCCAAATGGTAGCAAAAAACCTTCGAACCACAGCAATGCGGGGGTTGGCCCTTCGAGACTATACACCACCGTCCCCCTCAGAGATTATCGAATTGCTTGACCAAAATGCAGTCTTAACCGTCGAGGGGCTCAGAGCGTTACTCATTGAAGAGCTTCAGGAATTACAACGAGCAATCAACGGCGGTGAATTTGATACTGTTGAGATGTTCTACGATGGCGGAAAACGGGTGGATGAGAACACAGCGTCCAAAAGGATTGCAGAGCGCCTTCAACTGCGGCTGAATGCCTTAAACATGACCGTCACAATTGAGCACCAGTTAAAGGATGCAAAGAGGTGCGACATCACGGCCACTACGATGCTAGGCGGCTTGAGAAAGCTGTTAGTAATGGAAGTGAAAGGGCAATGGCACCGCGAGCTATTCACCGCTGCGGCGGCACAACTTTATGAACGATACTCTATCCATCCGGATGCCGAGCAGCAGGGAATTTATCTCGTCCTCTGGTTCGGAGATGGTGAAAAGATAGCGGAGAAATATGATGCCGCGATTTCCAGCCCTGACGATCTAAAACAGAAAGTCGTGGAGTCAGTTCCCACGGAATTGAGGGGTCTAATTGATGTTTTCATTTTGGATTTAGACCGAAAGTAGTCGGGTGGCCAGTCTTGCAAGCCCAGCCACCCTGCTCCGATTGGGGAGCGTCGTTTAGGCGTTTTCTCTTTCATCCAATCGTTTCTGCAGCCAGTCCAGCACTTCACTTTCAACCCATCCCACTCTGTTCGGGCCGAGTTGTACCCGCATTGGGAATTTCCCGGCCTTTTCCAGACGTGCGATATGTTGCGGTGAATACAAAACCAACTCCTTCAATTGGCGTTTCGAAATCATCCTCATCACGATATCTCCTCATATTGAGGAGCATCGCGATGCCCCAGGTTACGACTATACCTAGGTGGGTTGAATATATCTGCGAAAATCCCGCTTGGCGAGAAATCAATGCGGCATACCTAGATTGAAGTGCCAAATCCTTATATGGTGACATTTGAAAAGAGATGTGTTTTCCCATACTTAGAGGTGAACATAGCCAATCATATGCCACCTTAGCGTTACTCATGAGAATAGAACCTTCGTATAAGTTGTATTTTGGGGGTATCGATGGGGGTATCGTGAATTCTCGAACTCTTCTTAATTTAGTGTATTCAAATAGTTAATAGCTATCTTTGAGTCTTCTCCTGGCACCAACAATTCTTCCCATACATCCTTATATCAACTAAAATCGTTGATCCCTTGGGGATTTGCGGCTTTCCAGAACCCTGCCCAAAGGCCAAGATTCAAACCCGGACCTCTCTGGCGGCTTTAAGGGCAAAGTAACGTCATCTGCCTGTGTTGTTTCAGGATTGGTGTTTGGGCGGTTGATAGAAACCACCACCTTGTGGCCGCAAACAACCGACATCACGAACAAGGGCGGGAATCTTGTGAAGCCTGGGGATTTTATTTTGCCGGATAAGTTGGCTGGGACGGTAGGATTCGAACCTACGATCTGCGCTACCAAAAAGCGTTGCCCTACCACTAGGCCACGTCCCAACTTATCGGGTAAATACGATGGACCGAGAGACTCTTCAAGCCCCGAAATGAGAAAAATTTACCTGCTGGAATTATTCTTCCATCGCGTCCCTGTTCAGCAGGTCCCCGGCTTCGGTTTCGCCGCGTTCGGACTCGATCATGCGTTCCAGCTCTGCGGTTTCTTCCGTGCCCACATTCTCGACCTCTTCTTTTCCGGCCTTCCGTTTGGCACTAGCCGTCGGTTTCTTTGCCGCTTCCAGCAACGCTTCGCGGACGATGCGGATGGCTTCGCCACGGGCCAGAAATACATCGGATTCTCGTTGATCCACCCAAAGGGACACCCGCAATGTTGCCTTGTCGGCGTCGGCGGATTCGATCCATACATTCGGCGACGGGGTTTCCAGCGCAAAAGGCAATGCCTTGACCGTTTCCAGAACCACACGTCGTTGCTCTTTCAACCCTTTGCCGGCATCGACGATCTGGTCAAAGGTAACCCTCCGCGATTTGTTGCGCGTGTAGTTGATGATCCGGCTTTTGAACACGGTGGCATTGGGGATCCGGATATGGTTGCCATCCAGTGACAACAGGATCGTGGCGCGTGATGTCAGGCGGATAACCTTACCCACATCCCCGGCGATTTCGATCAAATCATTCGGACGGAACGGCTGGCGCATGGACAGCAGGATCGACGCAATAAAGTTTTCCACCGTGTCGCGCACCGCAAAACCGATGGCCAAGCCGATGATCCCCGCAGCCCCCAGAATGGTCGATAGCAACGCCGTTGCGCCGACAATATCCAGCGCCACCACGATTGCCGCAATGATCGTGGCAACCCGTATAATCTGGCGATAAATATCGGCAATAAAGGCGTTCGGGGCCAAGCCGTCCCACAGTTGCTTGCGACGGGCCAGGGCGAAACCGGCAAAAACGATCAGTGCAAAAACCGCCAAAGCCACCAGCGCCAGCGGGATGAACGCCACGGCCTGTTTGATGCGGGTAACGAAACGCTCGATCGCGGGGTTCAGGCGCTGGACAACGTCTGTGGTTTCCTTGACCTCGTTTTCAATGGTGACAACACCGTCCACCCGGCTGACCAACTCGCCCAGTCGGGCAATGGCATCGCCATCCAGTGCCGTGCCCCGCAGCGATACAATACCCGATGAAACGGTGACGGTTACATCATCATAGCCTTCAAGTTCGCTCAGGATATCACGCAGACGCACGGCAATCGCGGCGTCCTGCTGGGCGCTGTCCTCGACCTCGATTGTGCCGGTGGGCTGGGCGGTGCCATCCTGTGCGCTGACAGGAAAGGACAACAGAAGAAGTATGAGCAGGCTTTTGATCAGGTGCATTGCGGCAATCCGTTTGTTTGTAATCTGGCGCGACCTTAGCCGCGCCGGATTTGCAATGCCAGTCAGATAATCCTGACCCTGTTAAAATGTCTGGTCATACTCCCCGACAGCGGGTTCCGTGCGGATCACCGCGTCAAGGTCGGCAAAAATCGCCCGCATTTCGGCTTCGCTTTCAGGGCTTTCGCACACCACAACCAGATTTGGCGTGTTGGACGAGGCCCGCACCAGCCCCCATGCGCCATTGTCCAGAATAACCCGCGCACCATTCACCGTGACGACTTGGGTAATTTTGCGCCCTGCAATGCTGCCGCCGTCCTTGTGCAGTTGCACCAGCTTGGCCACCAACCGGTCCAGCACCTCGTATTTTTCGGTATCCGCACAATAGGGTGACATGGTGGGCGTGGCCCATGTTTGCGGTAAGGCGCGGCGCAGGTCGGACATGGACTTGTCAGGGTTGCGATCCAGCAGCTTGCAGATTTCCACCGCGACCCGCAGCCCGCAGTCATAGCCACGGCCAATCGGTTCGGCCAGGAAATAGTGGCCGGATTTCTCGAACCCCGCCAGTGCGCCAATTTCCTTGACGCGGCGTTTCATGTGGCTGTGACCGGTTTTCCAGTAGTCGGCCTTGGCGCCGTATTTCTGCAACTCGGGGTCAGACGCATAAAGGCCGGTTGATTTCACATCGGCCACAAAGGTGGAATTCGGATACACCCGCGCGTAATCGCGGGCCATGATTACGCCCACCTTGTCGGCAAAGATTTCCTCGGCCGTATCATCCACCACACCGCAACGGTCCCCGTCACCATCAAACCCAAGCGCCAGATCAGCGCCCGAAGCCGTGATCGCCGCCGCCATATCGTGCAGCATTTCCATCGCTTCGGGGTTCGGATTGTAATTCGGGAAGGTGTAATCCAGCTCGTTGTGCAGCGGCACCACTTCGACACCGATGCGCTCAAACAACTCCGGCGCAAAGGCGCTGGCGGTGCCGTTGCCCGTGGCGCAGACCACCTTTAGCGGGCGGGACATTTTGAAGTCACCGACCAGATCGTCCAGATAGGCCTCTTTCACGCCATCAACGAATTCATAGCGCCCGCCATCATGCGGTTTGCCATGGCCACCCAGCACGATGTCGCGCAGTTCGGCCATTTCGTCAGGACCATGGGTCAGCGGACGTTCAAAGCCCATTTTGACACCGGTCCAGCCATTCGGATTATGGCTGGCGGTGACCATCGCCACCGCAGGGGCGTCCAGATGAAACTGGGAAAAATAGGCCATCGGTGACAGGGCGGGGCCGATGTCTTTGACGTGAATACCGGCCTGCATCAGACCCAGCATCAGGGCGTTTTTGATCGACGGGGAATAATCGCGGTAATCATTGCCAACGGCGATGACCGGTTCAATGCCCCGATTACGCATCTGGGTGCCAAGGCCAAGGCCAAGTGCTGTGATGCCGGCCAGATTGATGTCTTCGGGGTATTTCCATCGGGCGTCATATTCCCGAAACCCCGTCGGGGTGATCATGGCGTCGCGTAGAAATTCCCAGGTGTTTTCAGAAACCTGTTGGCTTGGTTTATTCACTTTGTTTGTCTCGCTGTTAAATAGAATGGCATCAGGAAGAAACCTGTTCCCGCAGGATCGAAGCCGTCAGGGAAACCATAAGATAGATGCCGGAAAAAATCAGAAGTGCCAGAATGGTATTCTCGAATTTTCGCGGATAGGCGGCCTCGTCCGGTTTGACCGGCGTGACCCCCATCGACAGATAGCGGGTTTGCCGGTTGGCCGCGATGCGGGCGTTCTCCAACTGTTGCAATGCGGCTTCCAACATCATGGTGCGTGTTTTTACTTCCCTCTCGGCATTGCGCAGTTCGCTGGTGCGGCGCGCAACAGACACATCGTTGCCCGAACTGGAAACCAGTTTTCCACGCACTTCCTGTATCTTGCTTTTAAGCGTTTCAATCTTGCGTTCCAACGGCGCCAGCTTGGCCGGATTCGGGCGCGCATTTGACTGCAGCTCTTCCAGAGACAACTCGGCTTGCAGCAACTCCTGCTCCAACAACGAAATACTGTTTGTCAGCAGGGCAACTTCGACCTCGGTGTTGATGACCTGCAAGGTTTCCTGCAATGAATTTACCTTCTCCTGCGCCAGATCCAGTTGTTTTTTGGCGTCAGCGTAGTTTTCCTCGGCCCCTTTCATCTGGTCCGCCCGCATGCGGGATGTCATGTGGTCCACCTGTTCTTCGGCATAGGAAATCAGGGCGTTGGAATACAGCACACTTGTATCCGGATCGGCCGCAATAACCTCCATTTTGATAATGCCTTCGGTTGGATCATAGCTCAGAATGACATGGCGTTTATACAGCTTGTAGGTTTGCTCGTTCGTGGCATCCGGATCAAGCCGCTGGATCGGATCAATCCAGTCCTGCGAGAAGTATTCCTTAAACCCATAGTCCCGGTCCAGCCGCAGCATCGCATCCCGCGATTGCAGATAGCTTTGAACGGTAATTGAATCCTGCGAGGTCGCAAATCCGGTTCCGCCAAACAGGCTGCTGATTTTTCCGCCCCCCTGCGAATCTGCCTTTTGGATGACAAACTGCGAGGTGGTGGCATACATGGGCGTGGCGATTTTGTAGTAGTAATAGCCGACCAGAAACGTGGGCAGCAAAACGAAAAACGCCAGCCGCGTAAACAGCAACAGCAGCTTGCGACGCCGCCGGCGCGCAATGTCGCGCTGGATTTTCAATATGGCCTGGGCACGGGCACCCGCAGCGTCCACATTGGTTGACGGTAAATTCGTTTTGGCAAGGGGCACCGTCTGGGGAAGCTGGGTGTTATCCACGGCCCCGTCCGTATTGCTGTCAGTCGGCAATATCGCGTTGGAACGCTGGAACGGGTCAACCCCTTTCGCCCGCAGCAATCTGACGGCATCAAAATCGGATGTCGCATTCAACCCGTGCTTTTGCGCAACCCTGCGGGCCATACGCAACTGGCGCCCGGTCAGGCCCTCTTTGCGGATCGCCTGGATTTCCTGCTCGACCGACACTTCGCGTGCATCACTGACTTCGCCGCTCACCCCTTTGGTGGTTTCCGCCTTCTTTTCAGAAGAAGCATTAGCGGAGCCGCTGCCGCGAATTCTGTATTTTTTGGCTCTAGGCTTCATAGTCATACAGTTGTTTTGCCTCTTCCAAAGTGTCAAACATATGCAGTTGCCCGTCACGCAGAACCGCAGCCGAACGGCAGTATTTTTCCAGCGTTTCGGGTTTATGCGAAACGATCAGGACAGTTGTGGTTTCCAACCGTTCCCGCAGAATATCACCGGCCCTTTTATTGAATTCGGCGTCGGTTGTCGACGGCATCCCTTCGTCTATCAGATAAAGGTCGAAATCCAGTGCCAACATCAGCGCAAAACTGAACCGCGAACGCATGCCCTGGCTGTAGGTGCCCACCGGCATATCGAAATATTCGTCCAGATCACACATCCAGCGGCAGAACGCCTCGATATAATCCGGATCCAGCCCGTATAGCCGCGCGATATAGCGCGAATTCTCCATCGCCGACAGCTTGCTGATTACCCCGCCCATAAACCCCAGCGGGAACGAAACACGGCAGTTTTTGATGATTTGCCCTTCGTCCGGTTTTTCAAGCCCCGCAACCATGTTGATCAATGTGGTTTTCCCGGTGCCGTTCTTGGCCAGAATTCCCATGGACTTCCCCAGTTCCACGCGAAAAGAAGCGCGGTCAAGGATCACCTTGCGCTGCTTGCCGGTCCAGAAGGACTTGCTGACATTTATAAACTCGAGCATCGTTGCTCCGGCATTGAGTACTTTGGCGTCGTTCGGTCTAACAGGGTAATGTTAAAATCTTCTGCACGCCTATTCATCTGTTATGTCGGGAGTATTCCCGAAATTCCAACAGCAACAGGGGAAATACACAGGATTTGTTGCATTTTATGCCGGATTGCACCAGTTTCTGCGGTAGATTTCCGGCCTGGCCGGAGGCACCCGAAATCTTTAAAAGATTTCGTCTGTTTTCTTTCGAAGAAAACAAATCCCCTAACTGAAGAAACTGACAATCAAAGTCGCACCCAGCAGAACCGATATCCAGATCACCATTGAACCGGTTGGCCATACACTTGCCATGCGCCCTTCGGGCCCGTGCGAATGGTATAGCCCTGCAATGATATCCCCGACCCGCCGGCTCAGGAAACCCAATGTGCCCGTCCAGACACCACTTACCACAGCCGCAACCTTGCGGATGATACGCGGCAGCAGCCAGCGATATGTCCAGTCCGTATCCAGATTGATCGCCCTCACTTCCGGTGGGTGGATACCGGTGCGCATCAGCACACCAAAAGCCAGCAACGCGAACAGCAGCAGTTGCAACTGCCCGACAACGTGGCTGGTGGTGTAGGGGGTGAAATCCACCTCGAACGGCAACAACGCATAGAGGGGGGCCGGATAGACACCGATGGCAATACACAGCGCCGCCGTCAGGCCCATCGCCAACAGCATGTGCGTTGGCGCCTCTTTTGGCCGTTTGCCGCTGTCATGGGCAAAGAACATGAAGAACGGGATTTTGATACCCGAGTGGGACAGAACACCGGCCGAGGCAAACACCAGCGCCAGCCAGACAACAAACATCCCGCCAGACGCCGCTTCGTCCAGAATGATGGATTTGGTGACAAAGCCGGAAAACAGCGGGAACGCCGAAATCGACGCCGCCCCCACCAGACAGAACATCGCGGTTTTGGGCATGGTGCGGTATAGCCCACCCAGTTCAGACGCCTTTGAGGTGCCGGTGCGATACATCACAGCCCCCACCGACATGAACAACAACGCCTTGTATAGGATATGCGCAAACGCATGCGCAGCCGTGCCGTTCAGCGCCATTTCGCTACCGATGCCGATGCCCACCACCATGAACCCCAACTGGTTGTTCAGTGAATAGGCCAGCACGCGGCGCAGGTCGTTTTCGATCTCGGCAAAGAAGATCGGGAACACGGCCATAACGACGCCGATATAGATCAGGATTTCGGTGCCCGCGAACCCGCGTGCCAGTGCGTAGATCGCCAGCTTGGTGGTAAAGGCCGACAGGATCACCGTGCCCGTGATGGTGGCCGCTGGGTATGAATCCTGCAACCAGTTGTGCAGCAACGGAAAGGCGGCCTTGATCCCGAAGGACAGAAAGATCAGCCATGTGCCAAGCGACCCCAGCGTCATGGTTTCAAACACGATCGACCCCGTGTCGCGATACACCAGTGCCACACCGGCCAGCAGGATCACGCCTGATCCGATCTGGATAATCAAATAGCGCATCCCCGTATGGAACGCCCCTTCGGTGCGCCGCGCCCAGATCAGGAACACGGATGCAATCGCCGTGCCTTCCCAATAGAAAAACAGCGTGATCAGATCACCGGCAAACACCGCGCCAATGGCGGAACCGGCATATAACAATGCCGCCACCTGCTGCACCGTATCGCGCACATGCCATGCGTAAAGGTTGCCCAGAAACGCCGCCAGACTAAAGATAAGCCCGAATACGCGGGCCAGTTTATCGACCCGCATCAGCTCCAGTTCAAACCCGAACAGCGGCACCGCATAATGCATTCCCAGCGGCATGGTCCAGATTTGCCACGCAGCAATCACCGGCACAATCAACAACAGCCCCGCCCGCAGCGGGCCTTTGGGCAGCGCCAGCAGCACAATCGCGGCGGCAAAGAACAGGTAAGCGGTGGGGATCTGGTCAAGCATCATAATCGACCTTTTCCAGTTCCGCTTCCGGATATTCCTCGCGGTCCACGGCTTTGTCGCCGTAGTAATCCTCGGGTCGTTTGATCAGCACGCGCAAGCCTTTGGCGGCAAGGATCAGGCCGGTAAACATGATAAAACCGTAGGCGCCGAAAAATCCGGGCAAATGCTCCACATCGAAATAGCCGTGTTTCTCAAAGGCGAAATCGGCCAAAAACAGCAACCCGCACACAACGGCCAGCGCCCAGAAAATCTTGTTCGCGCTGCCGGGCTTATCGACCCACAGCAGCATCCGGCCAAGGGCGGGGTAGGTATCGGGGTTATCTTTAGAGTCTGACATGACAGCCTCCTGCCGCAGGGATAAAGGAGATGGGGTGCGTTGTCCCGCACTTGCTGCGGGACCTTCCCTGTTGCTGGCAAAGAGGTCCCGCAGCAAGTGCGGGACAGCGTCGCGCGGGTATTGCAGCCAGAAAAATCATTGCACGCCCCCTACAATTGGCAGCAGGAAATCCCTGATGTCGGTGGCATAGAAAAACAGCAGCAAACAGCCGAATGCGGTGATTGCGGGCGGTAGCCAGACCAGTGTCGGGGATTCCTTGATGGCTGTTGCCTCGCCTACCTTCGCAGGCCAAAAGAACCCCTTGCCGACAATCGACAGCAGATAGGCCACGTTCAACAGGGAACTAAGCATCAGCACCGCGATCATCACCTGTTGGCCTGCGTCTGCGGCCCCCACGATCAACAGCCATTTGCTCCATGATCCGCCCAGCGGTGGCAGGCCGATGATCGACAATGCCCCGATCAGGAACGCGCCATAGG
>WGBJ01000163.1 GCA_015494385.1 Marinosulfonomonas sp. | reverse complement strand
TCTGTGCAGCCCGCGGGAATCATTTCGCGCAGCGTTGTGTCAAACCCTGAACTGAAGTCACGTTTTCAGGCCTGAGTTAGCCGCCTTTTCGCTCAACATCCGAGGTTTAATGCATGACCATGTACACCGTCAATGAACTGGCCAACCGTTGCGACACCACGCCGCATGCGGTGCGTTATTACACCCGCATGGGATTGCTGCACCCGCAAAAAAATCCGCAAAATGGCTACCGGCTTTATCACCTTTCGGAGATTTCGTGGCTGCGCTTTGTGCGCCAGGCCAAGCAACTCGGTTACACGCTGAATGAAATCAAGGAAATCATGCACGATGTGGATGACCGCCAGTCGCCCTGCCCGCGCGTGCGCGAAATCTTGCTCAAGCGCATCGATGAAAACCGTCGCCGGCTGGATGAAATGCTGGCGCTGCAATCGCGCATGGAAAAAGCCCTGCAGCAATGGGCTTCGATGCCGGATGGCGTTCCCGACGGGCATTCGGTGTGCCACCTGATCGAATCGGTGGTGCAGGCCGATGACGATGTCGACCATGCCGTCAATGACGATGCGAAAAAAATTCACGCTGTTGCCCCACCCAAACGCCCCACCTGAAAAAATTACCCACCGCGCTTGACCTGTGTGTAAGACACAGGTTTTAGACTGTCGTCACCGCATCAAAAAACACCGAGGTGATGACATGGAAACGAACACAAATACTAACAGTCTGTCGGACTGGGCCTGCGCCCTCTGGTAAAATCCAGGGATGAACAATTTCATCCAAGCCGATCCGAACCAACCCCTGCTGTTGCCCGTAGACCTACGCGAGTGGGTTCCCGCCGATGACATGGTGCACTTTGTTCTCGAAGCGGTGGAACAAGTGCCAATGCACCACTTCAAGGTAAACTACCATGGTGGCGGCTCCAGGCAGTACCACCCACGGATGATGTTGGCGCTGCTCATCTACTGCTACGCCAACGGTGTATTTGGTTCCCGGCGCATCGAAGCGGCCACCTACCGGGATATCGGTGTGCGCTATCTGTGTGCCGACACCCACCCCGATCACGACACCATCTGCAAGTTTCGGCGGGAGAACTTTGAAGCGGTCAGTGCCAGCTTTCTTCAGGTTCTGCTGCTGGCTCGGGAGTTGAAGCTGTTGAAGGTGGGCGCCATCAGCGTGGATGGAACCAAGATCGATGCCAACGCAAGCAAGTACCGTAATGTACGCTATGACCGTGCTGGGCAGTTGATAGAGCAGCTTGAGCAGGACATAGGTGAGTTGCTTGAGCAGGCCGAGGTGGCCGACAGCAATGAGCGTGAGGAAGGACAGAAGCTGCCCGAGGAGTTGGCCCGGCGCGAAAATCTCAAAGGCGAATTGGCGCAAGCGCGTGAGCGGCTGGAGAAAGCAGCGAAGGCAAAGGCCAAGCGCGAACAGGCCGATTACGAGCGGAAGCTTCAGGCCCGTGAGCAGCGCAAGGGGAAGGCCAAGGGCAAGAAAACCAAGCCACCGGATGATACGCCGCCACCGGACAAGCAGAGCAATCTCACCGACCCGGACTCGGCGCTGATGCGCAAGAACAAGTGCAGTGAGTACCGCCAGAGCTACAATGCTCAGGCAGCGGTGAGCACCGATGGCAGCCAACTGGTGGTGGGTAATCGGATCAGTCAATCAGCTAGTGACCGCAATGAGCTGTGCGCCGATGCGGCCAGTGTGCCTGAGGCGTTGGGCCGAGTCAGTAGCGTGTTGGCCGACAGTGGCTACGCCAACGGCGTTGAGGTAGAGAAGTTGGAGCGTGAATCGATCGAAGTGTTGGTGGCCACGGGTCGTGGCGAGGTGCGTCAGTACGACTTTCGCCCCCCCAAAGCGCCCAAGAATCCACCGGTCAACTCACAACCGTGGATCAAACGGATGAAGCAGCGCACCGGGACGGAAAGGGGCCGCAAGAAGTACCGCATGAGACAGCAAACCGTGGAACCGGTGTTCGGCATCATCAAGGAAGTGATGGGCTTCCGGCGATTCCTGTTGCGCGGCCTGAAAAAGGTCGAGGGCGAATGGGAGCTGGTCTGTCTGGCTTATAACTGCAAACGTCTTCATCGAATGATGCAGATGGCCTGAATAGCGGCTTTAGCCGCCCATTGTCCCCAAGGCAGAGCCGATATTGGCCTAGGGTTCATATCCAGGGCCGATGAATGTCCCAGTCAGTGGCTAAGGGCATTTGCCTGCCCCCAGTATGCGGCACATCGAGTAGCTTGCTGTCTCTATGGTTTCTTTGGCCCAGTCCGACAGACTGTTAGCGTGCTTTGCGACTTCGCGAGAGATTATTTATGCCGGGCAAAAAATTGCAGCGGTTTCATTCAACGTGCAATCGGCAGCCCCGCTTTCTTCCAGCCGATATAACCTTCCGAATAATTCCTCACATTGCTGTACCCCATTTTCTGCAGGGTATCTGCCGCCAGTGGGCTGCGAAATCCGGCGCCGCAGTAAACCACAATCGGCGTATCTTTGCTGATCGCATGGCGTTGCACCCGAAACTCCAGCCAGCCGCGCGGAATCTTGACGTTTTGCGCCGCCTTGATGGTGCCGCCCATGCCTCTGATTTCATCCGCTGTGCGGATATCGATCAATACCATATCGAGCTCGGTATCGAGCATTTTGACCAGACTGGCGGTATCAATATTTTGCGTGCGCTGTTCGGCTTCGCGCTGTAATTGTTGTCCGCTGGGTATTTCTCCAGCCTGCGATAAAGTAGTAAAAGACAATAAAAACAACAAGATGGGGAGCGTTTTGTCCATGCTGTAAATCCTCAGTGGTGAATGTTGAATCAACCCAGATCAGACCGGGCGTTCTTCAGTTGGTTCAAAAATAAATACATAATTAAATAATAGTTTACTAATATTGTGGTTGTTTTTGATCCAGATCAAACGGTTAAATTCGGGTGGTGCTAGGCTTACCTCCAAATCGGCAGATTGAATTATGGAACGCTTAGAAAACAACCACAATTTGTATCGCTTCGCCCTTTGGGCAATGCCAGCGGCATCCGCCTCTGGCTCATCGGCCATGTTTTGCCACCGCGCCAGCATCGGCAACAAAATCTCTAAATCTTTCGACTCCAGGCAGCAGGAGAAATCGGTATGAATGAATACAATATTTGCGGCGTCGTTATTCATGCGCGCAGCGACAAGAAACAAAACGTGGAAGACTTCCTGCAGCAAAAACCCGGGGTGGAAGTCCATGCCAGCTCTGATGAAGGCAAGCTGG
>WGBJ01000162.1 GCA_015494385.1 Marinosulfonomonas sp. | reverse complement strand
CGAACGGGTGGCCGATGCCCTGCGGCATCTGGATGATCTGCCCGATATCGTGGTCAACCTGCAGGGCGATGCGCCGCTGACCCCGTCGTGGTTCCCGTCCGCCCTGATCGACGAAATGCGCGCCAATCACGATGTGCAGATGGCCACGCCGGTGTTGCGTTGCGATGGTGAAATGCTGGCCAACCTGCGCGAGGACCGACGCAATGGCCGTGTCGGCGGCACCACGGCGGTGTTTGATGTGAACCATGATGCGCTGTATTTTTCCAAAGAGGTCGTACCCTATACCGATGACAGCTACAACGCACTGACCATGACGCCGGTGTTCCACCATGTCGGTGCCTATGCCTACCGCCCCGCCACGCTAAAGGCCTATCACGATTGGGGCGTTTGCGAGCTGGAGCAGTTGGAGGGGCTGGAGCAGTTGCGTTTCCTGCAACGCGGCGTGCGTGTGCGCTGTGTTGAAGTCGAGGCGCGCGGCACTGTATTCTGGGAATTGAACAACCCGACCGACGTTGAGCGGATCGAGGCCGAATTGAAAAGAAGGGGTGAGGCATGAAAACTGTAACTGTAGGACAGGTCGAATTTTCCAATGACGCGCCTTTTGTGCTGATCGCGGGGCCGTGTCAGTTAGAGGGGCTGGATCACAGCCGCAAGATTGCCGAAACCCTTGTCGGGCTGTGTTTCGATCTGGACATTCCTTTGGTGTTCAAGGGCAGTTTTGACAAAGCCAACCGTACCAGCCTGTCGGGAAAACGGGGCTTGGGGTTGGACGAAGGGCTTTCGATCCTGTCGAAAATTTCCGATGAATACGGCTGCCCCACCCTGACCGATGTGCATGACATCCCGCAATGCGCGGTGGCGGCGCAGGCGGTGGACATCATCCAGATCCCCGCGTTTTTGTGTCGCCAGACGGACCTTTTGCTGGCCGCTGGCGAAACCGGCGCGGCGATCAATGTGAAAAAGGGGCAGTTTCTGGCGCCGAACGATATGGTCAATGTGTCCGATAAAATTGCCAGCACTGGGAATGAACGCATCCTGCTGACCGACCGTGGCACATCCTTTGGCTATAACATGCTGGTCAGCGATTTCCGCAGCCTGCCGATCATGGCCGAAACCGGCTATCCGGTGGTGTATGACGCGACCCATTCGGTGCAATTCCCGGGCGGGCAGGGCGGATCAAGTGGCGGCAAGCGTGAATACGTCCCGCCACTGGCCCGCGCGGCGGTGGCTGTGGGCTGTGCCGCGATTTTCGTTGAAACCCACCCCGATCCCGACCACGCGCCCAGCGACGGGCCGAACATGGTGGTGCTGGACCAGATGGACGAGATGCTGACACAGCTAAAGGCGATTGATAACCTGATGAAAGGTTAGGCAACACCCATCTGCAACAGTTGATGCACCGTGATCAGCCCCACAGGCCGCTCCGCCTCCATTACAAAGGCCGCCGTGATCCGTTTGGTCTGCATTACGTTCAGCGCACGGGCGCACAGCCGGTCCGGATCAATCGTGATCCCGCCTTTGGTCATCAGGGCTTCGGCCTTGGCCTCGCCGATCACCGATTGCAGGGTGCCCGATGCGTTGCTTTCCAGATAGCGGCGGATATCGCCATCGGTGATCACACCGGCAAGGCTGCCGTCCGGGTTCTGCATCCCGACGATGCCAAACCCCTTGGCGGAAATCTCGCTGATCACCTCGATCACCGGCGCGTCCAGCCCCACCAGCGGCAATTCATCCCCCTTGTGCATGATGTCACGCACCGGCATCAGGGCCGAACCCAGCTTGCCGCCCGGATGGAAGTTGCGAAAACTTTCCTCGGTAAAGCCGCGCATCTGCAACAGCGTCACCGCCAGCGCATCGCCCATTGCCAGTTGCAGCAGGGTCGATGTGGTCGGGGCAAGGTTATGCGGGCAGGCCTCGGCCGCCTTGGGCAGAACCAGCGGGAAGCGGGATTTGCTGGCCAGCGTGCTGCCCGTGCGCCCCGTGATGCCGATGATCGGCACGTCAAAGCGGATGCCATAGGCGATGATGTCGGCCATTTCCTTGGTCTCGCCGGACCATGACAACAGCAGCAAAACGTCGTCCGACTGGATCATCCCCAAATCGCCGTGGCTGGCCTCCGACGCATGCACGAAAAACGCGGGCGTGCCGGTGGAGGCGAATGTCGCCGCCAGTTTGCGGGCGATATGGCCACTTTTGCCGATGCCCGACAGGATCAACCGGCCCTTCATATTGAAGATCAGATCGGCGGCACCGGTGACGGCGGCCGACAGGTCGGGGCTGCTCAAAGCCTCTTGCATCTGGCCAAGGCCGTTCTGGAAATGGGTCAGCGCCTGGGCGACCGAGGAAAGCGGATCAACTGGGTTTTTCATGGGAAAACCGATAGCCGTTGCGCGGCGCACTGTCTAGCCAAGGGTGGCAAGCCATGCGGCCAGCGGGGTGTCTATTTCTGCCCCTTGCGCCCGTGCGGCCTCATTCAAGGCCGAAATCACGCCGGTTTCCAGCGCCGATTTTGCATCGCCAATGCGGGCGGTCTGGCAGGACACGGTGACGGCGGCAATATCGCGGGCGTCCAGCGCGGGCAGGCGGCTGATGCCGATATTGCCCTTGCCGAATCCGGCATCATTGAACACGGCAACACGCACAGGGGCCTTTATCGCGCGGGCCGGATTGCCGCCGATCAACCCGCCGTGCGAGCCGGTGATCACAATCCTACCGCTGTCTTGCGGCCCAACCAGAGAGGCCGAGTCCAGCAGTTCCACGGATACAGCGCCGATCTGAACGGACTGGCGCGCCTCTGGACAGGGGGGCAGTTTGCCCTGCGGCATGGGGGCGCTTTCAAGCAGGGGAACGGCTGTGGCAACCGGCATCCCCGCCGTGATCCCCAATGTTTCGGCCACGCGATTCACCACGCTGATCACCCCGTTTTCCAAGGTATCCGTCGCTGATCCGATCTCGCAACTCTGGCTATCCACGCCAGCGGCGGCCATGCCAATACCGGCCAGTGCCAACACACCTGCAACGCCTGCCTGCTCCAGCCCGATCCCCGCGTCATTGAACAATACCGCCCGCGCCCCCGCGCCCGAGGCCACCGCCGCCGGATAGAACCCGCCATGCGATCCGCTGACCACGATCTGCCCTGCGGTGGCCGTGGTTGCGTCGGTGATGGAATCCAGAAGCTGTATTTTATCCGTCATGGTTCTTGACTCGTTGGTTGAATTAATTGCACGTTAACAGAACGATTTGTTCCGATAAACGGAATTATGGTGGGGAATGACAGAAATAGCGGCAATAACCGGTT
>WGBJ01000161.1 GCA_015494385.1 Marinosulfonomonas sp. | reverse complement strand
AAACCGCTGTTTCCAGTCTTCGGTCATACTATTTCTTTGTATGCGCATTTCCGATTCCGGGACTTCTACATCTTCGATACCGGCATGATTTGCGGCAAATTTGACGAAATCCTTTCCCGTTGGCATCAATGCTTCGTAGGTAAACGAGGCGCATTCAAATCCGCGCATTGTTACGTAGTCTTTCCAGAATTCGTTCGAGCGGCCAATCATGAAATAACAACGGGCTATATGTTCAAGATTATAGACGGCTTTGTTTTGCGTTTGCTCTCGATAAACCCATGTCTTGGTTTGTAACGCTATGGAAAATGATATGGCTTGCTTTACGCGGTCTTCACGGCGCAAGCTCGCAAATGCGACATCATGTTGCTGACCAATTGCCAACAACAAATCAAACCCGTATTTCATTTGAAACCAGTGGAGATGATGCGGAAATATTTTGAATGAAAAAAAACCGTTCTCAGTCGACGCTGCGGTGATGATTTTTTCCAGATATTCCTGACCTGATATTTTCCCGGGAGAAACGCCTAGGTTTTTTGCAACGACCCATTCGCCTGTGTTCCCCAACACGCCCGTATTTTTAAGTAAACCGCTTATCCAACTAGACCCCGATCGCCCTTCGGTTAACAGGATTATGCCTTTTCGATTTTCCATTACGGCTACTTTCATTGATATTGAACAAACTGTGGCCTACTCGTTCCATGTACAATAACAAACTTTGACGTTGCTCTTAGGGAGTCAGCAACCTATCCCATGCGAATGATCTTGCTGAACTGCTCGAAAATCGGCTCGTTGGCGCAGATCAATTCGCCGTCTGCCAGAATATCGCGTTCCTTGCGCAATGGTTCGATCATGCCGCCCGCTTCGCGGACGATCACCACACCGGCGGCAATATCCCACAGGTTCAGGCCGCGTTCCCAGAAACCGTCATAGCGGCCAGCCGCAACATAGGCCAGATCCAGCGATGCAGACCCCCAGCGCCGCACGCCCGAGGTTGCCGGCAAAATTCGCGCCAGTTCTTTCAGGGTTTGCGGCAAATCGGCCCGACCGCTAAACGGCAGGCCGGTGGCAAATACACATTCCGACATACGGCGGCGGCCCGAAACCCGCATCCGGCTTTCGTTCATCCATGCGCCCTGCCCTTTTTCGGCAAAGAACATCTCGTCCTTGGTCGGGTCATAAACCACACCGGCGACAACCTCGCCTTTGTGCTCCAGCGCGATCGAAACCGCCCAGTGCGGCATCCCGTGCAGGAAATTGGTGGTGCCATCCAGCGGATCAACAATCCAGCGGCGCGTCGGATCATCGCCCTCGGTCACGCCGGTTTCCTCGCCCACCCAGCCGTAGGTCGGACGTGCCTCGGTCAGTTGTTCGCGGATAATTTCCTCGGCTGCGAAATCGGCTTTGGAGACGAAATCGCCGGCCCCCTTCAGGGAAACCTGCAGGTTCTCGACCTCGCGAAAATCTTTTGACAGCGAACGACCGGCCGCGCGCGCGGCTTTGATCATCAGGTTAAGATTGGCACTCATCGGCATCGGTCGGCTCCTATTTTTCAAGAAGCCGTATATACACCCCTGCGCCATACACACAAGGGCGCATAAGTGCGAATTCTAGGATAGGAATTGCGCTTCGCGTGGTTTGATTGTTGGCCGGGCCGTTACGCCATATGCTTTGAAGCCTTCATCGCGCAATTCGGGGAAGAGGGTCAGAATTTCCTCGCGGGATGCGTCGGTCAATGCATTCCAGCCCGTCTCGCCGGGGTGGAAGCTCTCGGATTCGATGCCGGCTGCGTAAACCAGTTCGTGACGGTCGAACATAATGTGGAAATACTCGACCTCGCCACCGGTTTCACGCAGGATTGTTTCGCCATTTATCAATGACTTGGCAGGCACAAGCACTTCGGACATGCCCAAATGCATTTCCGCACGCCAGCCGGACAGCAAAATCCGGTGCTGCGGCGACACGCGCAAATCTTCGGTATTCCCCAATGCACCCTTGCGGATCAGAATAGGTGCAAATGCGTTTTCTGCAGGAACAGCCTGCTGGCCAATCCAGCGCAAAGGTTGCAATCCATTGTCCACAGTGCGGATTAAATCGCCTGTATTCAGATGTTCGACAGCAACTGGTCCGCTGGCAGTTTCAATTTTCGTGCCGCGCACAAAACAGGTCACATAGTCCCATGTTTCGCGGCTGGTTGTCATACCGCTGTAGACATTGCCTGCCAGGCTATCCAGCGTTATCGAGCGGATCGCCCCTGCTTCCAGAACTGTCTGGTCTGAATTGGCCGAATACTCCGGCGCCAGATAGGTATTGCCATTTGTGTCCTGAAAAACAACAGCCGTGAAGGTGGCGGTCGTCCCGTCGATATATGTGATCGTCGCATTATAGACCGATGTGCCATCAAATGTTTGTGCAGGCCCACCGTTGATCGAAAACTGCTCGGACGGGTTGTTATCCATATCGTAATAGGATCCCGGATCGCCGACCGATGACAACGAAACAAAATCGTTTACCAGTGCATCCCCTGCGCTGCCAAAGGTCATTCCCACCAAAGCAGACGCATTTTCCGCAGTTGTATCGCCTTCCGACGTATCCATATCGGGCAACACGCCCAAACTGATTACATTAAATGTTGTTGGCATTTCTTAGTCCCATACATACAAACCTCTCCCATTTTCGGGAGCACACATTAAAACTTGGTTATCGTGGTTCATATAAATCGAATGCGACAAAAAACAGGCTTTTCCTGCATTTTATTGGGGAATTTACATAAAAAACAACGCAATCACCCCCCTAGGTGGATAGCGACGCGCCCCTCTGCAACCTTACGGGAATCGAGCGCCCCAGCCGGATAAAATGGGCCATATAGGGTTTGGCGGCATCCTCTTGCCGAATGGCAGCAAACAGCCTGCGGGTCAGCCCCTCTTTTGTTAGTGGTCGCGTAATATAATCGGAGTTATACTTTACCTCGCGCACCACCCAGTCGGGCAACACCGATACCCCGCGGTTCGAAGCCACCAGCAGCAGGATAACGGCGGTCAGTTCTACCTGACGGATGGCCGCCGGTTCCACTTTGGCCGGGCCCAGAAGTTCGGTGAAAGCATCCAGTTTGCTGCGCTCCACCGGATAAGTGATCAGGGTCTGGTCGCGGAAATCCTTGGCATCGATATAGGGTTTTTCCGCCAGCGGATTTTTGGCGGCGGCGACGAACACCGGCTCGTAATCGAACAGCGGGGAAAATTCGACACCGGTTAAATCCTCGGGGTCCGAGGAAATCACCAGATCGACCTGTTCCTTTTGCAACGCCGTCAGCGCATCGAACGACAGACCGGCGCGGATATCGACATCCACATCTGGCCACGCCTTGCGAAATTCTTCCAAAACCGGAAACAACCATTCAAAACAGGCGTGACATTCGATTGCGATATGCAATCGCCCCGCGCGGCCACTGTTCAGCCCCGCAAAATCCTGTTCAATCGCCTCGATTTCCGGCAGCACCCGTTCGGCCAGCGCCAATAGGCGCATACCGGCGGCGGACAGGCGCAAGGGTTTGGAACGACGGATAAAAAGTTCGACCTGCGTTTGCTCCTCAAGCCCCTTTATCTGGTGGCTAAGGGCCGATTGGGTGATGTTCATCACCTCGGCCGCACGGGCCAGCCCGCCGGCCTCGTGAATGGCTTTGATGGTGCGCAAGTGGCGAAGTTCCAGATGCATTATGTGGCCAGCCTCATGTTGATCTTGAGAATTATGAATTTGTTTCACAGTTTGCCATATGCGAAAAGGGCGCTCAAGCAAAAAGGAATCCGGTATGGCCACGCCACGCATCAGCTTTGAATTTTTCCCGCCGCAATCGCTCGAGGCGTCGTTTCGCCTGTGGGATACCGTGCAGGTGCTGGCACCGCTGAACCCGAATTTCGTATCCGTCACTTACGGCGCGGGCGGCACCACGCGGGATCTGACGCACGAGGCCGTGACCACCATCCAGAACAATTACGGGCTGAAGGTGGCGGCGCATCTGACTTGTATCAATTCCACCCGCGATGAAATTCTGGCGATTGCCGATAAATATGCCAAGGCGGGCGTGACCGATATCGTCGCCCTGCGCGGTGATGCCCCCAAGGGCGCGGACGGGTTCAAACCGGTCGAGGGCGGGTTTACCAGTTCGATCGAGCTGGTTGAAACGCTGGCCGAAACCGGCAAATTCAACATCCGTGTTGGCGCCTATCCGGAACCGCACCCCGAAAGCCCCGATACGGCGGCCGATGTGGAGTGGCTGAAACGCAAGATCGACGCAGGCGCCAGCAGCGCGATCACCCAGTTTTTCTTTGAGGCGGAAACCTTTTTCCGGTTCCGTGATGCCTGTGAAAAGGCCGGTATCGATGCGCCGATCATTCCGGGGATCATGCCGATCACCAGCTGGACGGGGATCAAGAAATTCGCCGCCGGTTGTGGCACATCAATTCCGGCGTGGCTGGATGATGCGTTTACCAAAGCCATCCGCGACGGGCGCACCGATCTGTTGTCCACCGCCGTTTGCACCGAATTATGCAGCGATCTGATTGATGGTGGGGCCGAGGATCTGCATTTTTACACCCTGAACCGCCCTGCCCTGACCCGTGATATTTGTCATGCGCTGGGGGTGACGCCTGCGGTTTCGCTGGAAAACGTGGCCTAGACACATAGAGGTTTGATGCCTCCGGCGGGGATATTTGGGCGAAAAAGAAACAGGGGGTCGGGTTAAGGGCGGACGGGGTTTCCTTTGTTTGCGTATTTATGCCCCCGCGCGGTGGGGTGAATCCGTTCGCTAGCATCCTGCCCAATCACACGGCGGCGACGCCACAGGAACAGTTTGGACCAGCCGCGCCATGATCCGACCATGGGGGCATTTGCATCCTGTTCAAACCGCGCTTGCCAACCCTCGGGGAAGCGCACGTCGCAGCCTTCCATTTTTTCCAGCATCCAGACCAGCGGGATGTTTGACAGCGGCCTTGCCGCATCGAACCCGCCCAGATTGCCGCCGATATCGCTATGGCAACCGCGAAACCACATTTGCTCCATCACGCCGACCCAGTTGGCGCGGCTTTCCCACATCACCGGCGCAAAAGCCATGCGGGTTTCATCCATCGCCAGCGCGTGAAACCCGTGCCGCACGCTATGGCCAAGGTGACGGCTGTGGAACGCATGTTGCGGCTGGGTCCAGCGCCACAAAACCGGCCAGCGCAGGCCCAGCGCCATGACCGTATCCCAGACCCCGACCATTTCGATTTTCACGCCCTTGTGGCAATGGGCCGCTGCAAACAGGCGCGCCGCGTCACTGTCCGCCGAACATTGGTAATGGCGGTACAGCTGGCGCACATTGCGCACGGTTGCCTGTTCCTGCGTCAGCAACCCCAGCCGGTCGATCACCCCTGCCAGTGACCGCGCCGCAAAGGCCCCGCGCGAAAACCCCAGCAGGAAAATCCGGTCCCCCGGGCGGTACCGGCTGGCCAAATACCCGTAGGCCCGCCTGATCTGCCGGTTGATCCCCTTGCCGGTGATCACATCCCATGTGTGCCGCCAGTTGTGCCATTGCAGACCGTGTTCATAGCGCAGTGACAGATGCTGGGATGGCGCCATTTCGCACAGAAGTTTATAGGCCAGCCCCGCATTGGTTTCGCACCCGTCCTTGAGCGTGGACATGGTGCCGTCAAAGATGATCACATGATCCACCCGTCCGCGGTGCGGCGGTGTCACCGATTGCTCGACCGCCGCGCCCAGCCCCAGCCAGCCTTTGATGCGATCACCCAAACGCACGATTTTCCCCTTTCAAGCCGATCATCGATACCCCGACCATGCCCCCGCCACCAACCACAGTCCATAAAAAATGCCGTGACCCCCCGTGACAGGGGCAACTGCGGCCTTCCCCTT
>WGBJ01000160.1 GCA_015494385.1 Marinosulfonomonas sp. | reverse complement strand
GGTGTTTTATTCGGGGCAAATTCAAAAGAACGCCCCAAATATGTTCCGAACACCCCCTTGTCCCCGGTCCGCATGGTTGCCGTTACCGCCCTGACATCCGACGAGATTCAATACGTTGCGCAAAGTAAGGCAAACAGAAATCAGATTGTCAAAAAACTTATGAAATCCGGCATCGGGCATATCACAGACTTCAACCGGGACAGCCTTTTGTAATCGGATACCCTTAACCCGCCCCTACCTCTTCCTGCGCCGAAACAGCCGCCGGTTCTTGGAAACAAACTCGCGGATCATCCCCGCCAGCCCGCTTTTGTCGCGCCCCTGCAAAAAACCGTATCCGGCCCAGGCCCCGAAAAATGCACCGACCACATCGACGATCAGATCCCACATGGTGTCGATCAGGCCGGATTTTTGCATATTCAAGCCGAACGTCTGATCCATAGCGAACTCGAAAATCTCCCACATCACCCCGATGCTGATTGCAATCGCGAAGGCCATAAAGGACAGCGCCCAGGGCGGGGCGGCGTATCGGTCGCCCTCGAATAGGATGAACACAAAGATAAACCCGATCAGCCCGAACCCCAGTGCCGAGCCGCCATGCAGCAGCACATCCCACCACCAGTATTTCTCATAGAAATCAAAGGCCTCGCCCAGATAAACGGTGCCGAATATGAACAACACAATTCCCGCGAAAAAGCGCACAGGCAGGCGGATGTGGAAGCGGTCGGCAAAGAACATAGGGGCCAGTGACAGCGACAGTGTGGCCAAGGCAATGAACGCCAGCGAGTAGCGCCCCTCGAACATCGAGACCACAAATTCCAGCGCCAGGACGGCCCAGATCAGATAGACGACATAGCTTTGCTTGCCCAGTTTCATGCCATGATGATATGTCGCGCGGCCCTTGGCTTCAATGATTGTGAAAACGGGTTATATAGCGGGTATGACACAAGAGTTCCGCATCGCTTCCTATAATCTGCGCAAATGCGTTGGCCTTGACCGGCGGCGCACCCCGTCGCGCAGTCTTGAGGTGATCAACAGCATCGGCGCCGATATCATCGCCCTGCAAGAGGCCGACCGCCGTCTGGGCAAACGCCCCGCCGCCCTGCCCGCCGATATGGTGCGCGCCTATAGCGATTATGTGCCGCTGGTGCTGGATGATACCGGCGTGTCGCTGGGATGGCATGGCAATGCAGTGCTGGTGCGTGAAGGGTTGGAAATTGGCGCAATCCATCGTTTGTCCCTGCCGGGGCTGGAGCCACGCGGCGCGGTGGTGGCCGATATTGGCCCGCTGCGGCTGGTGGCGGTGCATCTGGGGCTGATCCGGCGTTACCGGCTGGAACAGATGACGGCGATACTGGCGGCGCTGGCACCCCTGCCCGCGCGGCCCACGGTGATCACTGGCGATTTCAACGAATGGTCACCGGCAAAGGGGATGGAGCCGCTGAAAGAGCATTTCACCATCCACGCCCCCGGATTGTCGTTCCACGCCGCCCGCCCCGTGGCCGCGCTGGACCGGTTTGCGATTGATCGCGGCGTGCATCTAAAAACCGCAGGCGTGGTGCAAACGCCGCTGTCACGGCGGGCGTCGGATCATTTGCCTGTTTGGGCGGATGTGGTGGTTGGGTAGGAAACCCCATATGCCGGTCGCACCCGTCATTTTTGCAAAATGACGGTGTTGCCTCTTGTCACCGCACCGGCCTGTTCACCAGCAATATTCCCCCTGCCACCAGAACCAGCGACAGGATTAAGGACGGGCTGAGGGTCTCGCCCAGCAACAGCCAGCCCATGAACACCCCGAAAATCGGCGTCAAAAAGCTGAACGAGGCCACCGAGGACGCCGGATAGATCGATAACAGCCACAGCCAGAAAATAAACCCAGCCGACACCACCACCACGATCTGGAACCCAAGCCCCCACAGGTGGATCGGCTCCAGATCCCGCACCAGTGGCCCGAACAGCGGCGCCACCGCCAACAGGATCGGGGCCGAGACCAGCACCTGCCAGAACACCTGCATTTCCGCCTGCACTTCGGACAGGTGGGTTGCGCGGGCAACCAGTGTGATCC
>WGBJ01000159.1 GCA_015494385.1 Marinosulfonomonas sp. | reverse complement strand
GATCTGGTGCGCGAGAAACTGGCGGCGTGGGATACGCAGGTTGAAGAGGTGAAATTGATGGGGTTCGGCCATGCCGACCTGATCATCGCGGTGCCCAGATGCTGGGTTGATGTGGACACGCTGGACGATCTGGATGCCGCCGCCGCTGCGTTTCGCGCCAAGCACGGGTTCCGGATGCGGATTGCCACGAAATACCACCGGCTGGTGCGGGAATTCCTGCGCGATCAGGGCGTGGCCGATTACCAATTGGTCGACAGTCAGGGCGCGACCGAGGGCACAGTGAAAAACGAAACTGCCGAGGCGGTGGCGGATATCACCTCGTCCGGCGAAACGTTGCGGGCCAATCATCTGAAAATTCTGACCGATGGTCTGGTGCATAAATCGCAAGCGACATTGTTCCGGTCGCGCAAGGCGGCGCTGTCGGATGCGGACCGTGTGGCGTTAACGGAATTGCTGGGAAAACTGACCTGAGAAAGGATTGAGCCATGACGGATAATCGCGAGCGGACGGATTTTGACGAGGAAATCGACCGGCGCGCGGTTCCGGCGTTGAAGGTTCACCCGATGGTGCTGGGCGAGGGCGGCGAAGGCCTGTTTGCCGCCGGTGTGGCCGATATGGATTTCAAAGCCCCGCAGGTGGTGCGCGATGCGATGCAGGCGCGGCTGGAACACGGGGTTTTCGGATACGAGGCCGTGCCCGAAGGGCTGTATCCAGCACTATGTGATTGGCAGAAAAAACGGCATGGCTGGGCGCTGGATCAGGCCCATATCCTGCGCGCACCCAATGTGCTGAATATCCTTGCGATTTCGGCGTCGCTGTTCACGGATGCGGGTGACGGGATCATTGTTCAGCCACCGGTTTTCTTTGATTTCTACGATGTGGTGCAGGAAAACGGGCGGGTTGTGGTGGAAAACCCGTTGATCCTGCGGGATGGCCGCTATTGTATGGATTTTGAAAATCTAGAGGCTCTGGCCGCTGACCCACGCAATAAAATGTTGTATTTGTGTAATCCCCATAACCCCGTCGGGCGGGTCTGGACGCGGGATGAGCTGCGGAAACTGGGGGATATCTGCGCACGGCACGGGGTGCTGGTGGTGTCGGATGAAATCCACGGGGACGTAACTTTTGCGGGGCATGACTACACCCCCTTTGCCAGTCTGGGTGTGGAGTATGCGCAGAATGCGATCATCGCTTTGTCACCGGCCAAAAGCTTCAATATCGCGGCTTGTTGTTCCGCCTTTACGGTGATTGCGGATGAGGACAAGCGCAAAGCGTTTCAGGTGGAAAATAGCCGTCTGACGGTGAACAAGAACAACAGTTTTGCCTCGGTCGCGATGCTGGCGGCTTACCGTGACGGTGGGCCGTGGCTGGAAGATGTGATGACCTACATCGCGGGCAATCTGGCGCTGTTGCGGGACCGCTTGGCGGGCATGGACGGGGCAGAACTGATCGAGCCGGAGGGCACCTTTCTGGCGTGGCTGGATTTTCGCGGGCTTGGTCTGTCGCCGGATGAATTAACCACGTTCCTGCGGCAAAAGGCAGGCTGGGCGGTGACGCGCGGGCAGGCTTTTGGCAAACAGGGTGAAGGGTTTGCGCGGGTGAATATCGCCTGCACGCGGGCGCGGCTGGAAAAGGCGCTGGAGCGGTTGGTGAATAGTTTGGAGCAAATATAGCCGGATATCGAGGGGCTTTTAGGGCTTTGACAGCTCGTGTTTTGTTGTTGGCTGACATATCCATTAAACCGGTTTAGTGGATATGTTCCGACTGAAAATTTATCTCGCAATTACAGTGCTATACAATGAATTTGAGCGCCCTATCTAACCCCGATTTCCGCCAGCGCCGACATCAGTTCCACCGGCAGATCATCCCCCGCAACCGCCCCTTTGCCCAGATCAGCAGGGCTGTCAGCCGGTTCCAGATACCGCCAGCCCTGAAACGGGCGGCGCACGGCGGCCTGGGTGCGGATGATTTCCGGGTCCATCACGATGGCACAACGGCGGATGCCGTCCTCGCCGATCACCTCGTCCAGCCGGATAACCCTTTGACGGCACTGGATCACCCCCTTGATCACCCAGTAGATCGAACCGCCATTCAGCAGTTCCTTTTCGCGCCGTGGCCACATGCGGGTGATGTGGCGCGGCTGTTCTGGTCCGCCTTCGCTGCGGATACGTTCGCGATAGGTTTGCAGGTGTTCGACGGAATCGATTCCGACGCTGAGTTTCACCAGATTTATGGTTTTGCCCACCATGTGCCCCCAAGATATGCTATGTTGCGACTCGGGTAATCATAGGGCAAAACGCGCCAATTACAATTGACCCAAGCGCCTCTTGCGCCTATTGTCGCCTCCCTTGCTGCCACCAACAGGACATCCGAACATGAGCCGTTTTTCTGCGCCAATTGCCGAACAAATCTGGGATATGAAGTATCGCCTGAAGGATCGTGACGGCAAAGTGATGGACGAATCGGTCGAGGATACATGGCGCCGGATTGCCCGCGCTTTGGCCAAAGGCGATGATGACCCCAAAGCGCGCGAGGGCGAATTCTATAACGCCCTGCAGGATTTCAAATTCCTGCCCGCTGGCCGGATTACGGCGGGGGCCGGCACGGGCCGCGCGGTGACCCTGTTCAACTGCTTTGTCATGGGCACGATCCCTGACGATATGGGCGGTATTTTCGACATGCTGAAAGAGGCCGCGTTGACCATGCAGCAGGGCGGCGGCATTGGCTACGATTTTTCCACCATCCGGCCCAAGGGCGCGGATGTGAAGGGCGTTAGCGCCGATGCTTCTGGCCCGATTTCGTTCATGGATGTGTGGGATGCGATGTGCCGCACCATCATGTCCGCCGGATCACGCCGCGGGGCGATGATGGCGGTGATGCGTTGTGATCACCCCGATATTCAGGATTTCATCACCGCCAAACGTGACCTCGCACGCCTGCGCATGTTCAACCTGTCGGTGCTGGTGACGGATGATTTCATGCAGGCGGTCAAGGACGATGGCCCGTGGGATTTGAAATTCAACGACACGGTGTACCACACCCTGAACGCACGGGATTTGTGGAACCAGATCATCCAGTCCACCTATGATTTCGCCGAACCCGGTGTGATTTTCATCGACCGGATCAACGCGATGAACAACCTGTCCTATTGCGAAACCATCGCCGCGACCAACCCTTGCGGTGAACAACCGTTGCCGCCCTATGGCGCGTGTCTGCTGGGATCGGTGAACCTTGCGCGGTTGGTCAATAATCCGTTCGAGGAAAACGCACGGCTGGACGAAACAGCGCTGGACGACCTGGTGCGCACGGCGGTGCGGATGATGGACAATGTGATAGACACCAGCCGTTTCCCGCTGGAGGCACAGGCGCAAGAGGCACAGGCCAAACGCCGGATCGGCCTTGGCGTGACGGGCCTTGCGGATGCGCTGTTGATGGTGGGGTTGCGTTATGGCTCGGACCATGCGGCCACCCAGACCGAAGGCTGGATGAAACAGATTGCACGAGCCGCTTATCTGGCCTCGGTCGATCTGGCCCGCGAAAAGGGTGCGTTTCCGCTGTTTGATGCCGACAAATATCTGGCCAGCGGCACCATGCGCTTGATGGACGACGATGTGCGCGACGCGATCCGCAAGCATGGCATCCGCAATGCCTTGCTGACCTCGATCGCCCCCACCGGCACGATCAGCCTTTATGCCGGCAACGTCAGTTCCGGCATCGAGCCGGTGTTCGCCTATGCCTACACCCGCAAGGTGCTGCAAAATGATGGCACCCGCAGCGAGGAAGAAGTGGTCGATTACGCCGTGCAGCTTTGGCGCGAGAAATTCGGCGATGCGGAACTGCCCGACTATTTCGTCAACGCCCAGACGCTGGCCCCGCTGGACCACGTCAAAATGCAGGCGGCGGCGCAGAAGTGGGTGGACAGCTCGATCTCGAAAACCATCAACTGCCCCGAGGACATCAGTTTTGCCGATTTTCAGGACGTCTATATGCAGGCGTGGGATAGCGGTTGTAAGGGTTGCACCACCTACCGGCCCAATGACGTGACTGGCTCGGTTCTGACGGTCAGCGAGACATCCGACAAAACACCCGAGGCCGACACCGGCGCCGATGTGGTTTACCTGTCCGAACCGCTGGACCGGCCCAAGGCGCTGGAAGGCAACACCTACAAGCTGAAATGGCCCGAGAGCGAACATGCGATCTATATCACCGTGAATGATCTGGTGGTGAACGGGCACCGGCGCCCGTTCGAGGTGTTCATCAACTCGAAAAACATGGAGCATTTCGCCTGGACTGTGGCCCTGACGCGGATGATCTCGGCGGTGTTTAGGCGCGGGGGGGATGTGTCCTTTGTGGTCGAGGAGCTGAAAGCCGTGTTCGATCCGCGCGGCGGGGCGTGGATGGAGGGCAAATATGTGCCGTCCATTCTGGCCGCGATTGGCGGGGTGATCGAACGCCACCTGATCCACACCGGCTTTATCGAGGGCGAAGGCATGGGCCTGAAATCGGACCCGCACGCGCAACAGGTGGTTAATCTGGATACTCCACGCGGGCAGGCCTGTCCAAAATGCGGTCAGTATGATTTGCGCATGGTCGAGGGCTGCATGACTTGTGGCAGTTGCGGGCACAGCAAGTGCGGCTAGGATCATAGCCTATATCATTATCGATGGCTCCGTTTACAGGAACGCAAGACCACCCTGCAGGGCTAGTGCCTCTCTGCCCGGGGTTTCGACAATGAGCCGAGTATTGGCAGCATTAGTTTAAACAATTCTGCCTGTGAGGATATCGCGCATTTCCGATACAGCTGTTTGCGAAACACCTTAACCGTTTGATAGCTGATGCCCAGCTTCAACCCGATGGAAACGGATGAATGGCCCTGCAGAACAAGAAGCGCGACCTCGGCCTGTCTGGGGGTTAGTTGTATACCAAGTGACTGATTGAGCGAGTAAACCAAAGCGGTTATATATTCGCCTCCGGCTTCGTTGTTCTCGGCCGTCAGATTTTTCCAATGCCTGGTTGTCAGGGAGTCAACAATCGGGGCTATCCGGTGCGCAATGGCAATTTCGCGGCTCGAAAATCGCCGGTTCGAATTGGCGTCGCGTCCAAGGCAAACATGCAGCGAAATACCGGGCGATGGATGCGAGACGAAAGCGAATTCGTCCACCATTGTTGTGCTGCCATAATATTCCAGAAAATACGGGTTTCTGTGAAAGTTGTCAGGCGCGATGTCGCCAAGCCGGTAAACACCGGGGGCAGCATTCTTTAGATGAAGATCGTGGAACGGATCCAATAGATAGGCTCCGGCCAGATATATTTCGTTAAAGTTTTGATGGACGGTCGGCCGGCTGTTTTCAAACATCACCGATATTGGGGACTGGTTGGGGAAATAGGCCAGTATCGTAATGTTGTCATAGGGCAGGCAGGATTTTAGCCAGGCGTTCAGGTTTTCCGGAAAGAGGTTTGAATTCAGATTGTTGATTGCCGTTGCGAGTAAGGTTTCTTCTGAATATACCGATACCTGCATGAATACCTCCTTGGGGGTATATACCCCTGTTTGGGACGGTAATACGCTTGTCCGGTGATTTAAAGGGGTACTTGCGTGGTGCGAAGGGGGGCGACTGCACATGACTGAAATTGCTGTAGATGTAGTGAATATGACCAAGCGCTACGGCAACTTTGTTGCATTAAGCAACGTATCCCTAAGCATTCTGGATAACGAGTTTTTTACCCTTTTGGGACCGTCCGGATGCGGCAAGACCACGCTTTTGCGCGCGATTGCCGGGTTCGAGGACATCTCGGAAGGGGCGATCAAACTATATGGCGAAGACATCGCCGATTTGCCCCCTAACAAACGCCCTGTGAACACCGTATTCCAGCAATATGCCCTGTTCCCGCACATGGATGTGACCGCCAATGTCATGTTCGGGCTGTTGCAATTGGGGCAGGATCAGGCAACGGCCGGCGCGCGGGCCGCCGAAGTTCTGGATATGGTGCAGCTGACAGAATTCGCAGATCGCCTGCCGTCGCAATTGTCCGGCGGCCAGCAACAAAGGGTGGCGCTTGCGCGGGCCTTGGCCCCCAAGCCCAAGGTGCTGCTGCTGGATGAACCGCTCTCGGCGCTGGATCTGAAATTGCGTCAGGCCGTGCGTCAGGAATTGCAGCAGATTCAGCAGGACACCGGTATTACGTTCATTTTCGTAACCCATGATCAGGAAGAAGCCCTGACCATGTCTGACAGGATCGCTGTGATCGCCGATGGCGAGGTGCAGCAGGTCGGCCCTGCGCGCGAGATTTACGAGGCGCCGGTCAACAAATTCGTTGCGGATTTTATTGGCGAAACGAACCTGATCGACGTTGCGGTTTCCGATGTGATGAATGGCAATGCGACGTGCACATTGCCCGGCGGCGCGCAATTCACCTGCCCTGCCGCGATTGGGGCGGTGGCGGGGAACGGGCACCTTTCAGTGCGACCGGAAAGGGTGTCACTGGTAAAACCAAAAGACGGGCTGTTGCAAGGGTCTACCGTGCGGCAAACCTATCTGGGCACCGACATGCATGTGGATGTCAGGCTGAAAGACGGCGAGATACTTACCGTGCGTCTGCAAAATTCTGAAGGCACAGATATTCCTGAACAAGGTGCGCTGGTTGGCTTGAATTTCGAGACAGGTGCGGCGCGCCTGCTGGTGGACTGATGGCAGGCGGATTACCAAAAAGCAGCGAGTCAAATACCAGCACATATGCGGGGCTTGGGGCATTATTGATGCTGCCGTCCTGGGTGATGATCGGCTTCTTTCTGGTGCTGCCCGTCGGTTTGATGTTGGTGTACTCCTTTCTGACCAAGGAATTTCGCGGTGGTGTCATCTGGGAATTTTCACTGGCGGCTTATGATCAGTTTTTCTTTGATCGGGGGCTGTTCGGGGATGATCCGCCGGTAATTGAATGGACCTACATCAAGATATTCTGGCGCTCGATCTGGCAGGCGGGACTGGCAACATTTTTCTGCCTTATCATCGGTTTCCCGACAGCGTGGTTCATCGCCACGCGAACCGGAGCGAACAAATCAATCTGGTTGTTTCTGATCACCATTCCCTATTGGGTCAATTTGCTGATCCGCACCATTTCCATGAAATTCCTGATCCGCGATAATGGTCCGCTGAATGAATGGCTGCTGTCCCTTGGCATCATTTCGGACCCGATCCACATGATCAACACCAATTTCGCCGTGCAACTGGGGCTGTTTTATTCTTACCTGCCGTTCATGGTGCTGCCGATCTATGCCAGCGTAGAGCGCTATAATTTCGCATTCTCCGAGGCCGCCGCCGATCTGTATGCCAGCCGTCTGACCACGTTACGCCATATCATTTTACCCTTTGTCAAACCCGGCATCATTGCCGGTTGCATTCTGGTGTTTGTGCCGTCTCTGGGTGCATTTCTGGCGCCGGATTTGCTGGGCGGGGCCAAGAATTTCATGATCGGCAGCCTGATCGAAGAACAGTTCAAGGGCAATGCCGGCAACTGGCCATTCGGGGCGGCGGTATCGATGATCCTGTTGTCGATGGTGCTGGTGGTTTTGACCTTTTATGCCCGCCAACAGTCCAAAGGCGGGGTGCGCTGATGGCCAAGAAGCTTGATCTGCGGCGGTTCCCCGGTTTCCTGCCTTTGACCTTTCTGTGTCTGTTTTTGCTTTATGCGCCGCTGATCATTGTGATGGTCTATTCATTCAATGACAGCAATTCGATCACCAACTGGGGTGGTTTGTCGCTGCGTTGGTATGTCGAGGTTTTCACCGGCGTTGAATCGGAAAAATTCAAATCCGCCGCAATTAATTCGATCAGCATTGCGATTATGGCGGCGATCATCTCGACGTCGATTGCCACGCTTGCAGCGACGGCCATGCTGAAGGCCGGCAATTTTCGCGGGAAATCTGTTGGCTTTGCGCTGATCAACCTGCCCCTTATGGTACCGGAAATTGTCACCGCGGTTGCCACGTTGATCTTCTTTTCGGCAATCGGGTTTACCACCGGATATCTGACCATCCTTGTGGCCCATATCGTGTTTTGCATACCTTTTGCCTATCTGCCGATTGCGGCCAGAATGCAGGGTATCGAAGATGTCTATGAACAGGCAGCAATGGACCTGTATGCGACGCGTTTTCAGACGTTTCGCCTGATCCTGTTGCCGTTGATGACGCCGGGCATCATTTCGGGGTTCCTGCTGGCATTTATCATTTCGCTTGATGACTTCATCATCACCAATTTCGTCAAAGGGGCCGGTATCGAAACCCTGCCGACGGCGATTTTCGGCTCTGTCAAGCAAGGCATCAAACCAAACATCATGGCCATTTCCACCCTGCTTTTGCTGGTGTCAGTGGTTTTTGTCACCCTGTCCTATCTGGTCGGACGGATGGGGCAAAACAAAAAAGTAACGACCGACTAATAACAGAGGAGAAAGAAATGAAAAAACTGTTGAAACTGGGCGCGTCGGCATTGGCGCTGACGATTGCCGCCAGTGCGGTGCATGCCGAGGGCAAATTGTCGATTTACCACTGGTTCGAATACATGCCGCAAGAGCTTCTGGATAAGTTTGCTGCCGAATACGATGTCGAAGTCACCATGGATACATTCGATTCAAACGAAGCCATGCTGACCGCGCTGAAAGCGGGTAAAATGGGCAGCTACGATGTGACTGTTCCCGGTGACTACATGGTCGAAATCATGGCCGGCGAAGGTTTGCTGGACACATTCGAGCCATCCGAACTAAGCAATTTTGGCAATATTTCGCCCCAGTGGGTGGACGTCAGTTTTGATCCGGGCCGCCACAGCTCTATCCCTTATCAGTGGGGGACCACCAGCTTTGCCGTGAACCGTGATGTTTACAGCGGCGATATTCAAACGCTTGCCATCGTGTTCGATCCACCGGCCGAGTTGCAGGGCAAGATCAACGTGCTCGACAGCCAAGGCGAGGTCATTGCGCTTGCGTCCATATATCTGGGCATTCCGCAATGCACGAGTGACCGTGATCAACTGCGCGCCCTGAATGATCTGCTGCAATCAGCCAAACCGCACTGGGCGTCTTTCGGGTCTGATACGGCCAAGGATGTGCTGGTGTCGGGCGATGCTGCTGTGGGTATGATCTGGAACGGGTTCTCGGCCAAGGCCCGCGAAGAAGGGGCGAATATCGAATATGCATTCCCCAAGGAAGGCTATGTTGTCTGGATGGACAATGTGGTGCTGTTGAAAGACGCACCAAATCGGGACAACGCGCTGAAGTTCATGAATTTCCTGCTCGAGCCTGAAAATGCGGCAGCGATCACCAATTACGCACAATATACCGCTGGCGTAGAGGGTGTGGAAGGGTTCCTGGACGAATCTGTGAAAAGCGCCCCCGAGCTGAACCCGCCTGCAGGTGGCAAAGGTCAGTTCATCATGGCCTGTTCGCAAGATGTGCAAGCTGTCTATGACAAGATCTGGACCGATCTGAAAAAGTAAAATCAGCAACCCCGTTTGTTGCGGGGCTGTCCGGCGCCTTCTGGCTGTCACCTGTTATGGGTGGCAGACCAGAGGGGTGCAGCCGCAGACAACCGAACCCAAAGGATCAACCTATGAACAAGCAAAGCACTGACGATATTCTGGCCCAAGACGCCCATCTGATCCAATCATTTGCTGATCTGGACGGGTTGAAACAACAGGGTGCCCGCACCGCAATTGTCGCCGCCAAGGGGGCCTATGTAACCGACAGCGAAGGAAACGAGCTGATTGACGGTATCGGCGGTTTGTGGTGCGTGAATGTGGGGCACGGGCGGCGTGAAATCATTGACGCGATTACCCGACAGCTGGAAACGCTGGATTACTATTCGACCTTTTATAATTTCACCCACCCATCAGCCGCGGCATTGGCGGATAAGCTGGCAAGCCTTGCGCCGGGCAATCTGAACCGGGTGTATTTTGGCAATTCGGGGTCTGTCGCCAACGATACCGCCATTCGGATATTGCACCACTACAACAACCGGCTGGGGCGTCCGAACAAAAAGAAAATCCTGTCGCGGATCGGGGCGTATCATGGCTCGACCCATCTGGCGATGGCAATGACCACACCGGTCTATAGCGAAGGGTGGGATACCGCAGCCGATGGGTTGGTCCACCACTTGCGCGCGCCCTACGGCTATCGCGAAGCGGGCGAGATGACAGAGGCCGAATTTCTGGACGCCTTGGCGGAGGATATGCTGGGCGCAATCCGCGATATCGGCGCGGAAAACATTGCGGCCTTTATTGCCGAACCGATCATGGGGGCAGGTGGTATTCTGGTGGCGCCGGATGGCTATCACGCACGGATGCGCCAGATTACGGCGGACCATGATATCAAATACATCGCCGACGAGGTGGTCACCGCCTTTGGCCGGTTGGGGCATATGTTTGCCTCGGAAGATGTTTTCGGCATGGTGCCTGATATCATCAACACCGCCAAAGGGCTGACCTCGGGCTATCAACCCCTTTCGGCGACCATCATTTCCGACGAAATTTACGAAGTTATCTCAGAACCCGGCGCGATGTTCCTGCACGGCATGACATATTCAGGCCACCCCGCCGCCGCCGCGGCCGCATTGGCGAATATCGACATTCTAGAGCGCGAGGAAATTCCGCAAAAGGCACAGATCACCGGCAAGGTGTTTGAAAATGCCCTGCGCGGGTTAAGTGATCTGGACATTGTGGGGGATGTGCGGGGCAGCCATTTCATGATGGGGATCGAGTTTGTCAAAAACAAAGACACCAAAGAAACTTATGCGGACGAGGTCAAGCTGGGCCAACGGATTGCGCAGGAAACCCAGAAACGCGGCCTGATCGCACGTCCGCTTGGCAATATCCTGATCTTGTCGCCAACACTAATTATGGACGAAGCAATGATCGGTGAAATCGAGGGTATTTTGCGTGATAGTATCCTTGCTGTTATGGCTGGACTGCCAGATTAGGCCGAACAAAACCAATAGGGCGCGCGAACGTAATTTCTGTTTGAAAGGACGCGGAATATGCCGATCGAAAAAATAGACACACTTGTCGTTGGCGCAGGTCAGGCCGGCGTCGCCATGAGCGAACATCTGGGCAAAGCCGGCATTCCGCATCTGGTGCTTGAGCGGGACCGGATTGCCGAACGCTGGCGCACGGGCCGGTGGGACAGTCTGGTGGCCAATGGTCCTGCCTGGCATGACCGGTTCCCGGGGATGGAATTTCCGGGCGATGCCGAGGAATTTGTGGCCAAGGACGATGTTGCCGATTATTTCGAGGCCTATGCAAAACAGGTCGATGCCCCGATCCGCACCGGCGTCGATGTGACTGAAGTGCGCCGCAACGTCGGTCGCGCGGGATTTCATGTCGAGACATCCAAAGGTGCGATCGAGGCCCGCAATGTGGTTGTGGCAACCGGCGCATTCCAGTGTCCGGTGGTGCCCCCTGTTGTGCCAAAAGACGCAGATATCATGCAGCTACATTCCTATGATTACCGCAATCCGGACCAGTTGCTGGACGGGGCCGTTATGGTGGTTGGCGCCGGATCATCCGGTGTGCAGATCGCGGATGAATTGATGCGCGCGGGCAGGCAGGTTTTCCTGTCTGTTGGCCCCCATGACCGCCCCCCGCGCAGCTATCGCGGGCGTGATTTTGTCTGGTGGCTGGGGGTGCTGGGCATGTGGGATCTGGCCGCCCCTGTGCCGGGGGCCGAACATGTGACCATTGCCGTCAGTGGCGCGCGGGGTGGTGAAACGATCGACTTTCGCGAGCTGGCCGCGGCGGGAATGACACTGGTTGGGCGTACGGAAACCTATACCGATGGCGTGCTAAAGTTTGCCGATGATCTGAACGACAATATTGCCCACGGGGATGCCAGCCATCTGGCCATGCTGGAGGCTGCCGATGCCTATATTGCCCGCAACGGTCTGGATTTCCCCGAAGAACCCGAGGCCCGCACCCGATTGCCCGACCCCGAATGTATGACGAACCCGCTGCGCCAGCTTGATCTGGCCGATGCGGGGGTGACATCCATCATCTGGGCAACCGGTTTTTCGCAGGACTTCAGCTGGCTGAAAGTCGACGCTTTTGATGCCGATGGCAAACCGGACCACCAACGCGGTGTTTCCACGGAACCGGGTATATATTTCCTTGGTCTGCCATGGCAGTCTCGGCGGGGTTCGACCTTTATCTGGGGGGTCTGGCATGATGCCAAATATCTGGCAGACCAGATTTCCATTCAACGGATGTATGCGCAATACTCCGGCCCGAACGACACCTGAACGGAGCACATTATGGCCCACACCCGCATTCGCAAATTCAACACTAAAGACACTTATCCGGAACAGAATCTGGACAACGATTTGTGTCAGGCGGTGGTCACGCAAGGGGGTAAAACCGTTTACCTGCGCGGCCAGTGCCCGCAAAATCTGGAGGATGCGGTCAATATCAACAGCCATGATCCGGTCGAGCAAACCCACAAGGTAATGCAAAACATCAAGCAATTGATCCATGAAGCAGGCGGCAGCATGGAGCATCTGGTCAAGGTCGTGGTTTACATCACCGACGTGCGTTACCGCGAAGATGTTTACCGCACCATGGGGGAATACATCAAAGGTGTGTATCCCGTTTCCACCGGATTGGTGGTGCAGGCGCTGGCGCGGCCGGATTGGCTGGTTGAAATAGATGCCACCGCCGTCATACCGGAGGACTAAGATGACATTTTCCCTTGTGGCCCGTTGCGACAAAACCGGCATGTTCGGGGTGGCGATTGCCTCGTCCTCGCCTGCTGTGGCGGCGCGTTGTTCCTATACGCGCGCGCAGGTCGGGGCGGTGGCTTCGCAAAACATCACCGACCCCACATTAGGCCCGCGTATGCTTGACCTTATGGGCCGCGGGCTAAGCGCAAACGAGGCGATAGAGGACATCACCAATAGCGGTCAGTTCATGGAATACCGGCAGGTTTTGGCAATTGATACCTCGGGCAATACAGCCATCCATTCCGGCCCCAATTCGCTGGGCATATGGACCCATGCGGTGGGGGATAATGTTTTGTCCGCCGGTAATCTGCTGGCCAACGACGGGGTGCCGCAGGCCATCGTTGACGGGTTCCAGTCCGCCAGCGGCCATATCGGGGACCGTCTGATTGCCGCGATGCGCGCAGGGTTGGCACAGGGCGGCGAGGCCGGGCCAATCCATTCAGCCGGTATGCAGATTTGTGACACCGTGGCGTGGCCGGTGGCCGATCTGCGCTGCGACTGGAGCGAAGATTGCCCCATCGAAAACATCGCAACCGCCTGGGAGATCTATAAACCGCAACTGGACGCCTATGTGCAGCGCGCAATCGATCCGCGTAAGGCACCGTCATACGGCGTTCCGGGGGATGAATAGGGTCGGGGGGGGCTGTAATGAATACGCTTGATATTCTGGATCAGCTTGTCGCCTTTCCAACGGTTAGCGCCGACAGCAACCTGCCGATTATCGACTATATTCAGAACTTTTTGACGGAACGCGGGTTCGAGGCGCATCGGGTCACGGATGAAACCGGACAAAAGGCCGGTTTGTTCGCGCGCATTGGGCCAAAGGACAAGGCCGGTATCCTGTTGTCCGGCCACACAGATGTGGTTCCGGTTGCCGGTCAGAACTGGACAACCGACCCTTTCAAAATGACTGTGGAGGATGGCAAGGCATTCGGGCGCGGCACCACGGATATGAAAGGCTATTTGGCCTGCATGCTGGCGCTGGCCGATCGGGCTTCAGGGGTTGATCTGAAAGAACCCCTGAAGCTTGCCTTTTCCTATGACGAAGAAATAGGTTGTGTCGGTATCCGGTCGATGATCGACCACCTTGAACCGCTTATCGGCCTGCCTCGCCTGTGTTTTGTGGGCGAGCCAACCATGATGCAGGTTGCCGTGGGGCATAAGGGCAAGGCGGCGTTGCGGGCAACCTGTCAGGGTATGGACGGCCATTCGGCAATGGCCCCGAATTTTCTGAATGCACTGCATCTGGCCACCGATTTCGTAACGCAATTGCGCAAGCTGCAGAATGATTATGCTGAAAACGGTGCGCAGGATACCGATTACGGGATCCCATATTCAACAATACATGTGGCCAAGGTATCGGGCGGGCTGGCGCTGAATATTGTGCCCGAAAAAGCCATAGTCGATTTTGAATTCCGCCATCTGGCTGCGGACAATCCTGACGATATTTTGACCCGTATTCAGGCGGCCGCGCAAAAGGTCAGTGACGCCCATCAGGCGCAGTTTCCGGTTGCGCAAATTGATGTTCAGACACGGCTTTCCTATCCCGGACTGGATACGGACCCTGACAGCAAAGTGGTGCGCCAAGCGCAGAAACTGGCACGCGTTATCGGCACAACAAAAGTCGCCTTTGGCACCGAGGCCGGATATTTCGCAACCCACCTGAATATTCCGACAATCGTATGCGGCCCGGGGTCGATGGATGGACAGGGCCACAAGCCGGATGAATATATCGAGCTTTCGCAACTGGCAGCCTGTGACGCGATGTTTGAGCGTTTACTGGGGGCAATGTCGAGCTAAGGCAACCCTGTAACACTGCTATTTCCACATCGCCCAGTTTGTCTTTGGGGAAAGCGCAAAGGTGGGGCGCAATGATGACTTCTTGTTTTGCCGAAGATTCTGGTTGGTAAAGAAGGGCATGAAAAGGTCAATCTGTTCAGTATATGCCGTTATATACAGGATCTCGTTAATCCCTTGGCTGGGTGCGTCGGGGTGATTGTTAAAATGCTGATCGGAACCAGCCGTTGCCGCGCGCGATCACAGACGGGATGTCCGAGATCACGTTCCGATGCTGAACAAGAGAATAACATTCCTGAATTGCACAGGGGTGACATTACCGCTTTGCTGCTACATGGTCGCACCATCACAATCGATATGATGATAAACATCGCGTTACCCCATTTTGTGGGCTAAAAGGCAGAGCATGAACGAGATGAACCCTGACAATAACGCCCTTGCACTGGACCGGACTGTGCTGGCCAACGAACGCACTTTTCAGGCGTGGATCCGGACCGGATTATCTGCATTGGCCGCAGGGTTGGGGGTTGCCAAATTCTTGCAGGATACCATGCCTGTCTGGATGTTGCTGGTCATTGCGATTGTTTTGATCCTGCTTAGCATTGCAGCCTTTTTGCAGGCCTCGTGGCGCTATAGGCATTTGCATGTCCGCATGGCGGACCTTGATGTCGACGCAACGCCGCTGTGGCTGGTGAATACGATTAGCGGACTGTTGTCTGTGTGTTCCATTCTTGCCCTGCTGGGCGTCATCCTGATCGCTTTCAAGTAAGGTGCAAAACATGAGCAGTCATACCGGTGCGAAAAAAATCGGGTTGAAAGAAGCTGTTTCAATCGGAATTGGCGGCATGGTTGGTGGCGGTATTTTTGCCGTGCTGGGTCTGGCCGCGACCCTTGCCAAGGGGGGCACGCCCGTTTCCTTTCTGATTGCCGGGCTGATCGCGCTGATAACGTCCTATAGCTACGTCAAACTGTCACTTGCCTATCCCGACAGGGGCGGGACCGTTAAGTTTATCAATCAGGGTTTCGGCACTGGTGTATTTAGCGGGGGCATTAACAACCTTTTATGGGTCAGCTATATCATAATGCTGGCACTATATGCCTCGGCCTTTGGATCCTACGCACCAAATCTGTATAAAATTTCGGCGGATCAAACGGTTAATTTCCATATTTATGCCAGTATGATTGTGATTGTCGCCACGGCCATCAACTACTACAGCATCAAGGTTGTTGGTATGATTGAATCCTATGCGGTGACAATCAAACTTGTCATCCTGTTGGCGTTTGTCGGGATCGGGGCATACGGGTTAGTCGGCAATCAGAACCTTGGGCAGCTGAATGTTACCCATTGGG
>WGBJ01000158.1 GCA_015494385.1 Marinosulfonomonas sp. | reverse complement strand
TGTTTGGTCATTTGGACATTCCTTGATTAGTGGTGATTGGTTTGCTATGGATGCCCCACCCCTTACGGGGTGAGGCGAGAGGGCTTAGGCCCCTTGGTTTGATTTCAGGAAGGCGTGGCCGATTTTAGCGGAAAGACCACCCTTCTTGATTAAAGCGACAGCTTCCTGACGCAGTTGAAACAGACGTTTCTTGTTCATTTTTTCACCCATTGATCCGGCAGGGCATGGTCACATGCCCGAGAGGAGACCTCTCTTGCGCGGGTTACGCCACCAGCGCCCCGCTTTCGCGGGGAGCCGGTTTCAATACTCGCTTGGGAAAAGAACGGTCAGAACGCGGCGGGTCTCACTCGGATCGTGGCGGGTTTCCGAACCATGCTGATAATCAGGCCCGTATAGGTCGATCTTCCAATAGAGTTTCAGCGGCTTGCCTTGGCTCTGGATGCTGAACACGCCAAAATCATGTTCACCGTAGGGGTCATTGTCCTCGGAAAAATCGCTGAACCCTTGCACGGCCTGCATGATCTGCGCTTGTTCCGCATAGCCCAGATCGGCAACCCCGCGCGTCATGACGATGCGCCCCGGCACGGTAAAATCCGCCCCCCATGTTTTGCGAAACTGATCGTTCTGCGCGGCAATCAAATTGGCGATACGCTCAGTCATTTCTTCTTGCGCTGTCTGCTTTGTTGCTGTGTCCATAATCGGACCTCCTTTGTGTGGTGCTGCCCCATCGGTGTTTTCCCCAATGGTGGCGAGTTTTCAGAAAAGCGCGTCAGCGCGCCTCTCTGAAACTCTGCCTCCCGGCGAGGGTGGGGGTGCAAGGGCAAGGAAAATCGACGGGGGTTTGGTGCGGCCCGCAGCGCGCATGCGCGAGGACACGGCCCCGTCTATTTTCCTTGCGCGCGCCAGGGGGCAAGGCCCCAAGCACGTCCCGCAGCGGCGTTCGGCTCGACCGAACCCCAAGGGACCAACAAGGAATGGGCAAAGGATCTATGATCCGGCGCAGCCCTGCTTTGCCTAAGACTTATCCAGTTTGACTGAACTGCGATCTTGGGAGGTTTCGGGCAAACCGCAGCACTCCCAAAGCGCAGACAACAGGGATCGAAGCGTGGGGGTGTGGGGAAATAGAGCGGATAGTGGATACGTGAAAATATATAGATTCCCTAGGGTGTCGAAGAGCCGGCAACCATTTCCCTTTTCTGGAAAACCCCCGCTTCACCCCTTGGACCCTGCGACCAGTAATGTGCTGCTGGATTTCATTGGAGGGAGAGGCCGTATATATCTGCAATCGTTTTGTGAACGGCTTGACAGCTCTGGGTTGCTGGCCAATGATCATCCTATGAAATCCAATGACATTGCCCATTGGCCTGGGAAAACTTTTGATACCGGCACCCATCCGGCGCTTTGGCATATGCTGGATGTCGGGGCAGTGGCCAAGCGGCTGTTGCAGCGCAACCCGTTGACAGGGAATGGGCCGCAGGATGATGCACTGGCCTTTCTAATAACGTTGCATGATCTGGGCAAGATCAGCGATGCCTTTCGCAAGATGCTGTCGGGACAGCCCTATCCTGCCGGGCCACGCCACTGGCAACATTCCTATCGCCTGTTGCGCGAACATGATGCGCTGATCGAAAACCTTATGGGGGGAACGAAGGGCGCACGCCAGCGGCTTTATGCCGCCGTGGCGGGGCACCATGGCGGACCGCCGGAAAATCTGGATCATTTGCAATTGAAGGATCAGCTTGAAAAACAGATCGGCGCGGCGGCGCTGGCGTTTTCAGCGCGGATTATCGAACAGGTGGCGACGCTGTTTAAGGAGGGCACGCTGGATGGCATTGACGAAGAGGCAGCCAGACGGCTGGGCTGGGCGCTTTGCGGGCAGACGGTGATGGCGGACTGGATCGGCTCGAACGGCGGCTGGTTCCCCATGCAGGCCCCCGACATTCCAGTGGCCGATTATTGGAGACAGGCGCAGGTACGGGCGGAAACGGCGATTGAGGCCGCAGGGTTGTACCAGACGCGCCCCGCGCCGGACGGGGCCGCGTATGTGCTGGGGCATCACAGCCCACGACCGATGCAGGCGGCGGTGGCGGACGTGGCACTGCCCGATGGGCCGGTTCTGGCCATGATCGAGGAAGCCACCGGCGCGGGCAAGACCGAAGCGGCGCTGATACTGGCCGCGCGGATGATGGCGGCAGGCAAGGGGCGGGGGATATTTTTCGCCCTGCCGACAATGGCCACCAGCAACGCCATGCTTGCCCGTCTTGCGGATGTGGCACCGGCGCTGTTTGACCATTCCCCCAGCCTTGGCCTGAGCCACGGCAAGGCGCATATGAACGACCTGTTCCGCGAAATCCGTGGCGGCGGATCCGAACGGGTGCGCGATGATGTAAACTGTTCCGACTGGCTGGCCGATGACCGCCGTCGCGTGCTGCTGGCCGATGTCGGGGTCGGAACCATCGATCAGGCGCTACTGGCGGTGCTGCCGACACGGTTCAGCGCGCTGCGGCTGCGGGCGCTGGCCGGTCATATCCTGATCGTGGACGAGGCCCACGCCTATGACCCCTATATGGAGCGCGAGCTGTGCGGGTTGTTGAAATTCCATGCCATGCTGGGCGGGTCGGCCATTGTGATGACGGCCACCCTGCCGATGGACATGCGCGAGGGGTATGCACAGGCGTTCCGGCAGGGGCTGAGCGGCCCGGAACAAGGGGGCAGGCGGCGGCGCAGGCAACAGGGGGGCGCGCCGCTGGTTACGGGGGCGGATTACCCGATGCTGACCATTCTGGGGCAGGGCGGTGTCGAAACCCGCGCCCCCGATCCGGTGCCTGCCACCCGCCGCAATATCGCCGTGCATCGCCTGACCAGCGAGGCCGAAGCTGTTGCCACCCTGAAAGGCGGGGTGGCAAAGGGTGCGGCCTGTGTCTGGGTGCGCAATGCGGTGGATGATGCCATCGGCGCGGTCGGGGCTCTGCGGGCGCAGGGTATTCAGGCCGACCTTCTACATGCCCGTTTCATCGTAGCCGACCGGCTGGACAAAGAACGCATGCTTCAGGCCCGCTTTGGTCCCGAGGGGCAGGGGCGGGCAGGCCGTGTGCTAGTGGCAACGCAGGTGGTCGAGGCCTCTCTTGATCTGGATTTTGATCTGATGGTATCGGATCTGGCCCCCGTTGGCGCGCTGGTCCAGCGGGCAGGGCGGCTGTGGCGGCACATGGACCTGCGTCCGACCGATGCCCGTCCGGTCGATGGCCCCGCCTTGCATGTGTTGTCTCCTGACCCCGATCAGGTAGAGGATGAACGCTGGCTGCAAACTGTGTTGGGGGCGGGGGCTTGGGTTTATCCTGCCGATGTACAATGGCGCACGGCACGGGCGTTGTTCGATACCGGCATGATCCGCGCCCCTGACGGTTTGCGCGACCTGATCGAGGCGGTGCATGGGGCAACCCTTGCCGACCTGCCCCTGCCGCTGGAGAACACCGGCTGGCAGACCGAAGGCAACGCCATGACCGAGGCCCAGCAGGCCATTGCCAACATGCCCGACCCTTTTGC
>WGBJ01000157.1 GCA_015494385.1 Marinosulfonomonas sp. | reverse complement strand
GTGTGTTGTCTGGATGGGCCTGATCCGCGATGGCCACATCCGGCGGCGGTGGCGCCACCGGATCAGGCGTCACCCGATCGGACGGGCGCGGCACAGCCTGCGGGGCCAGCGGGGCATTCACCACGGGGGGTTCCTCGACCGGCGGCGGTGGCGTTTGCGGCGCGGTTTCCTCGGGGTCCGCCACGGGCGGGGGCGGTGTGATTTCAGTCACTTCAGGGGCTGTATCTTCTGGCGGTGTTGGCTCTTCGGGCGGGGTTTCGGCCGCAGGTTCTTCGGGCACTGCCGGTGTTGTATCAGGCGCATCCGGCACGGGTTTGGGTGTGCTGAGGGCTGCAAATTCATCCGCGGTGATGATCGACACATTCGCCACCGTTAAATTGTCATCAGGCACAGAGGAAAACAGCCCGCCAAGCAAAGCCCAGCCGATCAGGACCCCATGTCCGATACCGGAAATATAATAGCCCGTGTCCATCGGTTAGCCGCCGTTGCCGTCAAGCGTCGGGCCACCGGTTTCTGTCACCAGACCGATGTTGGAAAACCCGCCTGCATTCAGCGCGCCCATGACCTGCACGACCCGCTCGTAAGCAATCGCGCCATCGGCCCGCAGGAACACCTTGTTGCTGTCACGTTCCGCCGCGACCGAGCGCAGTTTCGGGATCAGTTGATCCATGCCGATTTCGGTTTCCTGCAACATGATCAACCCGTCCGCCGTCAGGGTGATGGTCAGCGGTTCTTCCTGTTCCGCTGGCAGGGCCGTGGCCGCCGTTTTGGGCAGTTCCACCGGCACCCCGACCGTCACCAGTGGCGCCGCCACCATGAATATGATCAACAACACCAGCATCACATCCACGAACGGCGTGATGTTGATTTCGCTCATCACGGCCGCGTGACCACTCCGGCGACGTCTGCGCCGCCGCCCGCTCTGGTTTTTCTGAATGACCGATGCCATATCAACTGTCCAACTGGCGGCTGAGGATGGTTGCGAATTCGTCGGCAAAAGCCTCGTAACCCGAAATGATCCGGTCACTGTCGGCCGACAGTTTGTTATAGAACACCACCGCCGGAATAGCGGCCAGCAGGCCCATGCCGGTGGCCAGCAAGGCCTCGGCAATGCCCGGTGCGACCACGGCCAGATTGGTGCTTTGTTGCTGGGCGATCTCGATAAAGGCGTTCATGATGCCCCAGACCGTGCCGAACAACCCGACAAAGGGGGCGGTTGATCCGACGGTGGCAAGAAAGGACATGCCGGAATTCAGCCGCTCGGCCTCTTTGGCAATCGCCACATCCATCGAGCGGTCAATCCGCGCCTGTGCACCGGCGATCAAGCCGCCATCCTCGCGGTGGCTACGTCGCCATTCCATCATACCGGCCGCGAATATGCGTTCGGCGGGGCCGCTGGGATTGGGGCCGATCTGGTCGAACAATTCATCCAGTGGCTCGCCCGACCAGAATTTGCGGTCGAATTCCTCGGCCTCGGCCCGGGTTTTGCGAAAGGTGATTATTTTGCTGATAATAATCGACCATGACCAGAACGAGGCCACGATCAGCAATATCATCACCAGTTTTACGGTAAGGGTTGCGCGCAAGAAAAGCGCCAGAAACGAGAAATCAATCGCCTGCGCTGCTGCAAGGGTTTCAGTATCCATATGCCTGCTCTTTTTGTTCGGCCACTCTGTCGGCGGCTCTGATTAAAGGCAGATATAGGGGGTTTTCACGGGGAATGCTATCAATTGCGCGTCATTAAGGGCCAAAACCGGCGGATTTTGAGCGATTAATGCAACAACTGGCGAATAATTGCCGGCATTCGGGTCACCTGCCCCGTATCCGTCACCACCACAACGGTGACCACAGCGTGAAATATCGCCTCGCCCCCGCGTTTGACCCATTGGTCCATCACCAACCGCGCGCCTGTGACCTCCAGAACATCGGTTTCCACCACCAGTTCATCGTCCAGATAGGCCGAAGACAGGTAATCCGCCTCAACCCGGCGCACCACAAAAACCTGCCCCTGTTCCTTCATCGCTTTCTGGTCAATGCCAAGACCCCGCACCCAGTCGCTGCGCGCCCGTTCGATATAGCGCAGATAGTTTGCGTAATAGACGATACCGGCCATGTCGGTGTCCTCGTAATATACGCGTATGTCCAGTTTATGTGTCATCCATCGCCCCTATCCGTGCAAACATGCGCAGCGCATGGGATTTGTCATCCGCCGCAACCGGCATAACCGGATCATAGGCCGCCCGCACCAGCGCCGCAATCTCGGGGCGCAAAATAACCGCGCCGTTGTCGGGCAGCACTGCGAGGGGGGAGCGGGCGGCAAAAGCCGCCTCAGACCACAACAAAATCGCCTGCACCGCCTGCCCCAAGGCAAGGGTTTCGGCAGGCAGGTCGGCCATTGCCCCGCCCATGCGGATGAACACGAAACAGGCCTGAATACCGCCGTCATTGTCAAAGCGAAACGCGCGGTATTGCTGCCCGTCTGCGGCCTTGAGCCGGTCAACCACCCGCGCCAGATCGGGGATCATTTCGCCCAGTTTGGGCACCTCGAGCAATTCATCCCATTCGCGGAAAAAGAACATCATCAGGTTGGCGCCCAGTTCGGCATCGGTTTCGGCCATCTTGTGACCCGCCAGCGTCACCACTGCCTCGATTGCGCCTTTGACGACCGAAAGGGTTTCGTCACTCACGCCGAACACCACCGGCACAATCGGGCGCCCCCAGCGGGCAAAGTGATAGGTGCCGTCAGAGTTGGTAAAATGCTGTTCAATTTCGTCAGGTATCATCACATCTTTGTTCCATAAATATCCGCGCCGCAGGCATAGAACCTCTTATGGCGAACCTCAACCAAACAAATCAGGATTGCTTTTGGGCGCTGCCATCCCCAGATGCCGCCACGCCTTTTCCGCCAGCATGCGTCCGCGCGGGGTGCGCTGGATCAGGCCCTGTTGCAACAGAAAAGGCTCGATCACCTCTTCCAGCGCATCGCGGCTTTCGCTTAACGCCGCCGACATGGTTTCAATTCCCACCGGCCCGCCTGCATAGTTTTCGGCGATCAAACGCAGATAGCGCCGGTCGGCCCCGTCCAGCCCCAGATGGTCCACCCCCAGACGTGTCAGCGCATTATCGGCCAAGGCCTGCGAAACCTTGCCCCCCGCCTCGACCGTGGCAAAATCCACCACGCGGCGCAGCAACCGGCCCGCGATCCGTGGTGTTCCGCGTGCCCGTCGTGCAATCTCGCGGGCGCCGGAGTCTTCGCACTGCACACCCAGCAGGCGCGCGCCACGCACGACGATCTCGTGCAATTCATCCTCGGAGTAAAACTGCAACCGGACAGGAATCCCGAACCGGTCGCGCAGCGGCGTGGTCAGCAACCCCAGCCGTGTTGTCGCGCCGACCAGCGTAAAGGGCTGCAGTTCAATCCGCACGGTGCGGGCGGCAGGTCCCTCGCCGATCACCAGATCCAGTTCGAAATCCTCAAGCGCGGGGTACAGCACCTCTTCGACCACCGGATTGAGCCGGTGGATTTCGTCGATGAACAGCACATCGCCGCGTTCCAGATTGGTCAGGATCGCCGCCAGATCACCCGCCTTGGCCAGCACGGGACCGGATGTCATGCGAAAATTCACGCCCAGTTCGCGCGCCATGATCTGCGCCAGCGTGGTCTTGCCCAATCCGGGCGGGCCGTGGAACAACACATGATCCATCGCCTCTTTGCGCATCCGCGCGCTTTCAATGAACACCCGCAAGTTCGCCCGCGCCTCGGCCTGACCGATAAATTCATCCAGCACCTGCGGGCGCAAGGCACGATCCGCATC
>WGBJ01000156.1 GCA_015494385.1 Marinosulfonomonas sp. | reverse complement strand
TTTGTGCATATTTCGGCGGTCGAGGCGGCAGGGATGACCGGCCTCGCTGATAACCAGAAAATCAGCTATGAAATGGTCGAGGGGCGCGACGGGCGCTCCAGTGCAGGTGAATTGAAACTGCTCGATTAGCAACGCAGACGCGAACAAAATTCCGGATGGCCTGCATGTGCGGGCCATCCTTGGTGGTGCGCAAAAAACCGCCACAAACAATTAATTGAAAAGAAATGCTTGTATATTGGGGGGAATACCCCCATGTGTCCCCTGTGACGACAGACTTTTTCTACCCGCTACCTTATCTAAGAGCAGCCGGACGAAGACTAAGAGACTGCAACACCAAGCCGCCGCACAACGCGGGCGGTGTTTTGATAAGGAGATACGGGAATGGCTACTGGCACCGTAAAATGGTTTAACACTACTAAAGGCTTCGGCTTCATCGCACCTGACGAAGGCGGCAAAGACGTGTTTGTACACATCTCGGCTGTTGAGCGCGCAGGTCTGACCGGCCTTGCTGACAACCAGAAAGTTGAATTCGAGCTGGAAGAGGGCCGTGACGGCCGTCAGTCCGCTGGTGCGATTTCGCTGGTTGACTAAGCTTTTGGCGGGGTAACCCCCACCTACAGTTTAAAACACCCCGTTGCCTTTGGCAGCGGGGTGTTTTCGTTTGGAAGGGCGCGTGTTTACCACAGGCCCGATACCGGGCAATCATTGCTATTTGTGAAGCTCATGCTCCAGCGCGTGCGCCAGTTTGGTTGCCGCGCCACGAATGGCCGCCGGAATATCTGCCGCATAGTTTTTGACACCAACGGGTTTTCTGCCTTTGGGGTGCGCTTCCATAGAGCAACGCTTGTCCTCGGCCCCGCCTTTGTGGGAATTTTCGTCCGATATCCAGATTTCCACCCGGGTCAGCTTGTCCAGCTTACCCTTCAATGCCCTTCCCAGGACATCCTCCGCAAATTCCTGGGCGCTTTCAAACCCGTGGACGGCGTCGTGATTGTGCAGGATTACTTGCATGTCGTTTTTCCTTTTTTTCTTTAGTTAACATGTAGATATAGAGCCGTCTCGGGCTTTCAAGTGCTGCGAAACCTAATCGGTCAATTCCGCCTGAAACTCCCGCCATTCTCCGGCACTCATACCGGAATTTTCCTGCGTCACATCTTCTCCCTTCAACATACGACGGATACAGTCCATCGCCTTGCCCGACAGGTTGGCCCCCCCCATGCGGTAGTCCTCGAATGCGCCATAAGCGGCAGGCACCCAGTCCGCGACCACCTTGCAGATTGCATCGGCATAGACGCGGATTTCGTATTGGGCGTGGCTGTCGGCGCGCAGGCGCAGGAAATGGAACAGGTTATGCAGGTCCACCTTCCAGTACCATTGGGTATAGATGTTCATCGGCAGGTTCATCCGCGCAAGCTCCCGCGCCAGCCCCGCCTGCCCCTCGTCCGAGATCATCGCCTCGTAATGATCATAGGCCCGGTTGCAGTCGGATTTCAGGATTTCCAGCACCCGCGCGGCCTCTTCCCCTTCCAGCGCCACACCGCGGCCCTGATTGTTGACCACCGATTGTGCTGCCAGCTGGTCCGGTGCGGGGATATAGAATTCGCGATCCAGAATCGAATAGCGGGCGGAATATTCGTTCACATTGGCGGTGCGGTGCCGGATCCATTGCCGCGCAACGAACACCGGCAGTTTCACATGCAGCTTGATTTCGCACATCTCGAACGGGGTGCTGTGCCAGTGACGCATCAGATAACGGATCAGGCCGGCATCATTTTGCACCGATTTGGTGCCCTTGCCATAAGACACCCGCGCCGCCTGACAAATCGCGGCGTCATCGCCCATATAGTCGATGACACGGATAAACCCGTGGTCCAGCACTTCATGCGCCTTATACAGATGCGCTTCCATGCCTTCGCTAACCGCACGCAATGTCTGGCGCGGATTGGCGCGTTGGGCTTCTATTTCGGCAATCTGTTCAGGCGTCAGCGGCATTTGGCGTCCCTTCTGGGCAAAAACTTAAACAACGAGTCAGGGTAACTATATCTATGCAGCCAGATTCGGAAAGCATCTATATAAAGCAATGTGCATATCCGCAGAGACGATTGTTCACGCTCACCCCTTGCGTCGCTTGTGATTGAAGGGTCTTTTAGGGCAAAGCCCCTAATCCGAAAGGAAAGCAAATGAAGATCAAATATCTGCACACAATGATACGGGTTCTGGATCTGGAAAAAACAATGGCGTTCTTTACCCTGCTGGGTCTGAAAGAAACCAAACGCTATGACAGCGAGGAAGGCCGTTTCACCCTGCTTTATATGGCCCCCGAGGATCAACCCGAATGCCCGATCGAACTGACCTGGAACTGGGATGGCGACGATGGCCTGCCGTCGGACAGTCGCCATTTCGGCCATCTGGCCTTTGGTGTCGAGAATATCTACGAGATGTGCCAGAAATTGCAGGATGCAGGCATCACCATCAATCGCCCGCCACGGGACGGCCACATGGCCTTTGTGCGCACACCGGACAATATTTCGGTAGAGCTGCTGCAACTGGGCGAAAGTCTGGAGCCGCAAGAACCCTGGGCCAGCATGGAAAGCACCGGCCACTGGTAGGATCAGATCAGACCGGCAGCCCATTACAGGGCCGCCGGTCCTGACCCTAGTAAATATACCTGATCTGGTCGCTCCAGTAGCGTTCCATCCGCCGCAAAGATGTGTTGATCGCATCAATCCCGTCGTGCCCCAGCACCCCCTTGGCTTCGAGCCCGTCGGCATGGCGGGCAAACAGCCCTGCCACCACATCGCGGATATGGCGCCCTTTTTCCGTCAGGCGCACCCGCACCGACCGGCGGTCGATTTCGCAACGCTGGTGGTGCATATATTCCATTTCAACCAGTTTCTTCAGGTTATAGGACACGTTCGAGCCCTGATAATAGCCACGCGATTTCAATTCGCCCGCTGTTACCTCGTTATCGCCGATATTGAACAGCAACAGCGCCTGAACCGCGTTGATCTCCAACACGCCGACCCGTTCGAATTCATCCTTGATCACGTCCAGCAACAGGCGGTGCAACCGTTCCACCATCGCAAGGGTTTCCAGATAGCCCGAAATAAATCCCTGCTGGGACTGGGTCATCACGCTTGTGTGCATACTCATCATGTCTCTCCGCCGAAAACTGCCTGGCGCCGACACTGGCGAATAAACACAAACATTCCGTTAAACTGCGAAAAAACTTCGCCAGTTATGATTTAAAGGCGAATTTCGAGATGGTTGTCAGCAGTTCCAGATATTCTGGCGGGGTCTCGACTTGCCCCGTAACCCATTGATATAAATCATGGTCATTCTCGGACAGCATCGCATCATACACCGTTAACTGTGCTTCATCCAACCCTTCAAGTTCCGTGTCACTATAAGTGCCAAGGATCAGGTCCATCTCTTTTATACCCCGCCGCCATGACCGCATCTTAAGCCGTTTCAGCCGGTCCTGTTTGGTTTCGCCCATCTGCATTGGTCCTTTATTGCTGGTCAAACGGCCAAATTTCTTGATCCGCTTTCCCGCGCACCCTAAGACAAGGGGCAACCATATTCAAACCGGAGTTTGCCATGTCTTTCCTGTCCGATACCCTGTCCCGCGTGAAACCGTCACCGACGATTGCGGTATCCACAAAAGCACGCGAATTAAAGGCCGCGGGTGTGGATGTGATCGGCCTTGGCGCGGGCGAACCCGACTTTGACACGCCCGACAATATCAAGGCCGCAGGCAAGCGTGCAATTGACGAAGGCAAGACGAAATACACCGCCCCCGACGGGATGCCGGAATTGAAAGAGGCCATCTGTGCCAAATTCAAGCGTGACAACGGGCTGGACTATACACCGGCACAAATCAGCGTTGGCACCGGCGGCAAGCAGATCCTCTATAACGCGCTGATCGCTACCCTGGATGAAGGCGACGAAGTGCTGATCCCCGCCCCCTATTGGGTCAGCTACCCCGATATGGTGCTGTTGGCCGGTGGCACGCCGGTGACAATCGAGGCCAGCCTTGAAACAGATTTCAAGAT
>WGBJ01000155.1 GCA_015494385.1 Marinosulfonomonas sp. | reverse complement strand
CTGCCTTCGGGCGTGGATTTCCCCAAGGCCCTGATCGACGGTGTGCTGGATCGCTGCAAAAACCGCCCGCCCGAATTTCTGGCCAGCGTGGAAATCTACGTCAACACCCGCCGCATGCAGCGCCGCATCCGCGAAATTTTCGATGCGGGCCCCGCCCGCCTGTTGCCCCGCGTGCGCCTGATCACCGACCTTGGCCAGACCGCCACCCTGACCGGCCTGCCCCCGGCGGTGCCCAAATTGCAACGGCAGCTGGAACTGGCGCAACTGGTCGCCAAACTGGTCGACCGGCAACCCGACCTTGCACCGCGTGCTTCGGTCTATGATCTGGCCGACAGCCTTGCCAGCCTGATGGACGAAATGCAAAGCGAAGGTGTGCCGCCCGAGGTAATCGAGACCCTCGATATTTCCGATCAGTCCGGCCATTGGGAACGGGCCTTGCGGTTTGTAAAACTGACACAGGCCTATTTCGGCGAAACCGCCAATGAACACCCCGACAGCGAGGCCCGACAGCGGCTGGTGGTGGAACGGTTAACGGCAAAATGGGTCTCTAACCCGCCGCAAAACCCGATTATCATCGCCGGTTCAACCGGTTCGCGCGGGGCCACGCATATGCTGATGCAGGCGGTTGCCAAACTGCCCCAAGGGGCGCTGGTTCTGCCCGGATACGATTTCGATCTGCCCGATCATGTGTGGGCGGCGATGGATGACGCGATGAGTGCTGCGGACCATCCGCAATTCCGGTTCCGCGCCTTGCAAAACTCGCTGGGGATCGACAGTGGCGATATTTCCGAATGGGCCAAAACCGCCCCGCCCAGCGCCGCGCGTAACCGGCTGGTTTCCCTTGCCCTGCGCCCCGCACCTGTGACCGATCAATGGATGGCCGAAGGACCAAAGCTGACCGATCTGCAAACAGCCTGCGAAAACATCACATTGGTTCAAGCACCTTCAGCGCGGATCGAGGCCCTGACGATTGCGCTGAAACTGCGACAAGCCGCCGAAACCGGCCAGACTGCCGCCTTGATCACCCCCGACCGCACCCTGACCCGACAAGTCACCGCCGCGCTGGACCAATGGGGGATTGAACCGGACGACAGCGCCGGATTTCCCCTGCCCATGTCCGCACCCGGCCGGTTTTTGCTGCATATCGCGGGACTGTTCGGACAGGTGCTGACTTCGGAAACCCTGCTGGCCCTGCTGAAACACCCGCTGACCCATTCGGGTGATGCGGGACGCGGCGATCATCTGCGCTGGACCCGTGATCTGGAACTGCACATCCGCAAAAACGGCCCGCCCTTTCCCACCAAAGACAGCCTGACCGCTTGGGCCAACGCACAGGCCGATGACGGCAGGCGCGAATGGGCGGCATGGCTGGGTGATCTGCTGGACGGGCTGGAAACCGTTTCCGCCCGCCCGTTAACCGAGCATCTGGAACATCACCTTGCCCTTGCCCGCGCGCTGGCCGCCGGCCCCGCCGATACCGGTAGCGGCGGGTTATGGGAAAAACCCGCCGGTCAAAAGGCGCTGGAACAGGTGAATGAACTGCAATGCAGCGCCGGTCATGGCGGTGTGCTGGCCCCGTTCGATTATATCAACCTGTTTCGCAATCTGCTAAATCAGGCCGAGGTCCACGATCCGACCCGCCCGCATCCCAATATCATGATCTGGGGCACATTAGAGGCCCGCGTTCAGGGTGCGGATCTGGTGATCCTTGGCGGGTTGAATGACAGTATCTGGCCCGCCACACCCAACCCCGACCCGTGGATGGACCGCGCCATGCGGCAAAAGGCGGGGCTGTTGTTGCCCGAACGCCAGATCGGCCTGTCGGCGCATGACTTCCAACAGGCGATTGGCGCAAAAGAGGTCTGGCTAACCCGCGCGGTCCGTGATGCCGTGGCCCAGACCGTGCCGTCCCGCTGGCTGAACCGGCTGACCAATCTGCTGGACGGGCTAAAGGAAACTGGCGTCGATGCGCTAAAATCTATGCAGGCGCGCGGGGATGTTTGGCTGGATATGGTCGCGGAAATGGAGCGCATATCAGTCTCTATTCCGCCTGAAAATCGCCCATCCCCCATTCCGCCAACCGGTGCGCAACCCAAATCCCTGTCGGTCACCGGCATCACCAAACTGATCCGCGACCCCTATGCGGTTTACGCCGGCAAGGTGCTGCACCTTTACCCGCTGGACCCGATCCGCCAGCAACCCGACGCGCCGGTGGCGGGCACTGTGGTGCATAAAATCCTTGAGCGGTTTATCAAAGAGCGCACCGATGAAACCCGTGATCAGGCCAAAGCACGCCTGATGCAGATCGCCGACGAGGTGCTGGCGACCGACGCACCGTGGCCCGCCGCGCGTCGTGTCTGGCGGGCAAAACTGGCGCGGGTTGCGGACTGGTTTTTGCAGGGGGAAGAGGATCGCGCCAAACTGGCCAAGGTGTTCAAACTGGAACAAACCGGTGCGGCGAAACTTGGCACGCTGGATTTCACCCTGACCGCGCGGGCCGACCGGCTGGACCGTTCCGACGATGGCCAGACCTATATCTATGATTACAAAACCGGCAAACCGCCGACCGAAAAGCAGCAGATCGAGTTTGACAAACAACTGCTGCTGACGGCTGCGATGGTGGAGCGCACAGGGTTCAAAGGGTTGGCCGATACCCGCGTTGGCGGGGCCAGTTTTATCGGGCTGGGGGCCAGCCCCGAGGTGGTGCCCGCCCCGTTGGATAAAACCGACCTGAACATGATTTGGGCAGAGTTAGAGACGCTTATCACCGCCTACACTGCCGGGAAAAAGGGCTATACATCCCGCCGCGCGATGGAGAAAACCAGCTATTCCTACGATTACGACCATCTGGCCCGTTACGGCGAATGGGACGAAAGCGATTTACCGAAACAGGAGACGCTGACATGACCCGCCGCGACGAAGCCACCGAACGGCAGGTGCAGGCCGCCGCGCCCACGTCCTCGACCTGGTTGTCGGCCAACGCGGGGTCGGGCAAAACGCGGGTACTGACCGACCGCGTGGCGCGGTTGTTGTTGGAAGGGGTGTCACCGCAACACATCCTGTGCCTGACCTACACCAAAGCCGCCGCCAGCGAGATGCAGAACCGCCTGTTCAAACGGCTGGGCGCATGGGCGATGCAGGACGGCGAAACGCTGGCCAAAGAATTGCGCGAACTGGGGGTTGAGCGGCGGATTGATGCGGACGAGCTGAGCAACGCCCGCACCCTGTTTGCCCGCGCGATTGAGACGCCCGGCGGATTGAAAATACAAACGATCCATTCGTTCTGTGCCTCGATCCTGCGGCGTTTTCCGCTAGAGGCGGGTGTGTCGCCGCAATTTACCGAAATGGACGACCGCGCGGCAAAGCTGTTGCGGGCCGAGATTGTCGAGGAAATGGCCGACGGGCCGGCTGTTGGCGCAATTGACGCGCTGGCGGCGCATTATTCGGACAGCGATTTTGAACGGCTGACTGGCGAAGTGACGAAACGCGCGGCACAGTTTGCGGTAAAGAAAGACAAGGCCGGGATATGGCAAATGTTCGGGCTAAAGCCGGATGTGACCGAGCAGGAAATTCTGTCGGGCGTCATTCTGGGCAGCGAGGCGGATTTGTTCGCGGCCTTGATGCCCGCACTGCTGGCCGGTTCCGCCAATGATGTCAAAGCGCACACCAAACTGGCCGCGCTGGACCCCGCCAATATCGGCTTTGCCGATCTGGAAATACTGGAATCCGTTTTCCTGACCGGCAGCGGGGCCAAGCAACCCTTCAGCGCCAAAATCGATAGTTTCCCGACCAAAGCAACGCGGCTGGCATTGGGCACACATCTGGTGGACCTGAACAATCTGATGGCACGGGTGGAAACGGCGCGCGAGGCCAGAATCAGTCTCTATTCCGCCGAAAAAACCCTTTCACTACACCAGTTCGCCACTGAGTTCTTGCCCCGTTACGCACAGCAAAAACAGTTGCGCGGCTGGCTGGATTTTGACGATCTGATCAACCTGACGGCCAAACTGCTGCATGACCCGCAGGTCGCATCTTGGGTGCTGTACCGGCTGGATGGCGGCATCGACCATATCCTTGTGGACGAAGCACAGGACACCAGCCCGCAGCAATGGGACGTGATCGAACGGCTGGCGCAGGAGTTTACCTCGGGCGAAGGGGCGATGCCCGACAGGGTGCGCACGATTTTCGTGGTCGGGGACCGCAAGCAGTCGATCTATTCCTTTCAGGGGGCAGACCCCGAGGAATTCGAGCGGATGAAGCTGGAGTTTCAGGCGAGGTTAGAGGCCGCAAATCTGCCGTTCCAGTCGCTACAACTGGAATATTCCTTTCGCTCGGCCGAGCCGATCATGCGGCTGGTGGATTGCACCCTACAGGATCACGCCGATCAGGGGTTGGGCGACAGTATCAAACACCTTGCATTCAAAACCGATATGCCCGGACGGGTGGATCTGTGGCCGATCATCCCGAAAACCGAAGCACCCGAGCAAAAGGAATGGCATGATCCGACCGACAAGATTGCCAAGAACCACGAGACCATTTTACTGGCCAACCGGATTGCCGACAGGATCGCCGAAATGTGCAGTGGTGCGGTGATTCCGCAAGAGGTTGAGAATACCGGCACCTATAAAATGCGCCCTGTGACCGAAGGTGATTTCCTGATCTTGGTGCAGCGCCGCTCGGCCCTGTTTCACGAAATCATCCGCGCCTGCAAATCCCGCGATCTGGCAATTGCCGGCGCGGACCGTCTGAAAATCGGCGGGGAATTAGCGGTCAAGGATCTGACCGCGCTCTTGGCATTTCTGGCCACACCCGAGGATGATCTTTCGCTGGCCGCAGCACTACGCTCACCCTTGTTTGGCTGGAGCGAACAGGACCTGTTCAATCTGGCGCATAAACGGCCTGCAAAAACCTTTCTCTGGTCTGCTTTGCGCAACATTAGAGACACATATCCCGACACATTGGCCATGCTGGACGCCCTGCGCAAGGACGCCGATTTTCTGCGGCCCTATGAATTGCTGGAACGAATCCTGACCCGTTTTCATGGCCGCAAAAACCTGCTGGCGCGGTTGGGGGACGAGGCCGAGGATGGCATTGATGCCCTGCTGAATCAGGCGATGAATTACGAGCGGATGGATGTGCCGAGCCTGACAGGGTTCATCACCTGGCTGCAGGCCGAAGAGGTCGAGATCAAGCGCCAGATGGACGGCGAAAGCGACCGGATCAGGGTGATGACGGTGCATGGTGCCAAGGGGCTGGAAGCGCCGATTGTGATTTTGCCCGATACCGTTGGCCGTGGCAGCCCGCCACGGGATGAACTGTATCTGACCGACAGCGATGATGTGATGTGGAAGGTCAAAGCGGATGCCAGCCCCAAGGTGATGAGTGCCGCACGCGAGCGGTTGAAACTGTCGCAGGAACAGGAACGCTTGCGGCTGCTTTATGTTGCCATGACGCGGGCGGAAAAATGGCTGATTGTTTGCGGTGCGGGGGATCCGGGGAAAGAAGGCAAAAGCTGGCATGCGATGATCGAGGCGGGGATGAAAACCGCTGGCGCTGTGCCATATGGCGAATGGCTGCGGCTGGAATATGGCGATTGGGGCGGAGAGGTTAAGGCCAACAAGCCGGATGATAAACCCGATGTCACCTTGCCGGATTGGGCCAAAACGGATGCCGAAATCCCCGACCGGCCCGCGCAAACCCTTTCACCATCGCAACTGGGCGGGGCCAAGGTGCTGGCGGGCGATGGGGACGGGTTAAGCGAGGATGCGGCCAAGCAACGGGGCAGCGATATTCACCTGTTGCTGGAACATCTGCCCGCCCATCCGCAAGCCGAATGGCCCAGCGTTGCCGCCACGCTGTTGCCTGATGCCGCGCCCGATATTCTGGCCGAAGTCACCGCCCTTTTAACCAATCCCGATCTGGCCTTTGTGTTTGACGACAGCACGCTGGCCGAAGTGCCGATCACGGCCAACCTGCCCGATCTGGGCGGCAAGCGGATACATGGGGAAATTGACCGGCTGATTATTTCGCCTGAAAGAATTCTGGCTGTCGATTTCAAATCAAACGCCATTGTGCCTGAAAATCCGTCTGATGTTCCCGATGGATTTCTGCGGCAAATGGGGGCCTATCAGGCGGCATTAGAGATAGTTTACCCCGACCATAAAATCGAAACCGCTATCCTGTGGACCCGCACGGGAACCCTTATGTATCTGGAGCACAAGACGGTTACTGCGGCATTGCGCGCCACCACGATACCTTGACGGCAAAGGGGTGGCTGCATAGGTTCAGGCCAACGCATAAGCCATAGGAGAAAAAACATGGCCACAGTAGCAGTCACAGACGCAACATTCGAAGAAGAAGTCCTGAAATCCGACCTGCCGGTCGTGGTAGATTTCTGGGCCGAATGGTGCGGCCCATGCAAAATGATCGGCCCCTCGCTGGAAGAGCTGTCAGAAGAAATGGCTGACAAGGTTAAGATCGTTAAGGTCAACGTTGACGAAAACCCAAGTGCCCCTGCGCAAATGGGTGTACGCGGCATCCCTTCGATGTTCCTGTTCAAGGGTGGTCAGGTTGTTTCCAACAAGGTTGGCGCAGCACCCAAGGCTGCATTGCAAAGCTGGATCGAAGACTCCATCTGATTGCAGATAAAGTTGATTGAATCAGGGGTGCTTTGGCGCCCCTTTTTCTTTGAAACTTGTGCAACGGGGTTCGGGGCTCCATATAGAATAGAACCAGTCAGGAGGGCACGATGGCCGACGATCAATTTCCGGGATGGCATGGCACCACAATTATCGGGGTGCGCAAAGATGGCGAAGTAGTAATCGCCGGTGACGGACAGGTCAGCATTGGCCAAACCGTGATGAAGGGCACCGCCAAAAAGGTGCGGCGCCTGTCGCCCGGCGGGTTTGACGTGGTGGCCGGTTTTGCCGGATCAACTGCCGATGCTTTTACCCTGCTGGAACGGCTTGAGGCCAAACTTGAGGCGACGCCGGGTCAGTTGGCGCGGGCTTCGGTTGAATTGGCCAAGGACTGGCGCACCGACAAATATTTGCAAAAGCTGGAAGCAATGCTGATTGTATCCGACGGCAAGGATATTTTCGTGATCACCGGCGCGGGTGATGTGCTGGAACCCGAATTCGATGTGACCGCGATTGGATCGGGCGGGAATTACGCACTGGCCGCGGCGCGGGCCTTGATGGATACCGATCTGTCGACCGAAGAAATTGCCCGCAAGGCAATGGCGATTGCTGCCGATATTTG
>WGBJ01000154.1 GCA_015494385.1 Marinosulfonomonas sp. | reverse complement strand
TCAAGAGGAACGCGCGCCCAGTCTGGTGCCGAAAATCTATCATTTCGCCGAAGATCAGGCGCTGATCGTGATGGAGTTCTTAACGCCGCACATCATCCTGCGCCATTCGCTGATGGCCGGCAAAAAACATGACGGGCTTGCCGCTGTGATGGGGGATTATCTGGGCAAGACCATGTTCCGTGGCTCGGATCTGTCGATGGACACCGCCAAACGCAAGGCCGATCTGGCGCTGTTTGCCGACAATGCCGAACTGTGCGACATCACCGAAAACCTTGTGTTTTCCGACCCTTATTTCGAGGCCGAGTTGAACCACCACACGCCGGGTCTGGATGATCTGGTGGGTCGGCTGCGCGCCGATATTGATCTGAAGGTGGCCGCGCAGGACATGAAGGCGAAATTCGCCAACAATGCCGAAACCATGCTGCATGGCGATTTGCACACCGGCTCGATCATGGTGACCGACACGGAAACCATGGTGATCGATCCCGAATTTGTCACCTATGGCCCGATGGGCTTTGACATCGGCATGTTGCTGGCCAACTTCTTTATGGCCTATTACGCCCAGCCCGGTCACGCCGAATCCGAAGGGGCGCGGGCGGACTATCAGGAATGGATTTTGGGCGTGATCAGCGACATCTGGCGCGGGTTCTGCGATGAATTCTCGCACCTGTGGCGCACCGAGCGCAACGGCATCCTGTATCAGGCCAGCCTGTTCGAGGATCAGGGCGATTATCTGGCGTCGGAACAGGCGCTGGCCGCACGCCTGAAGCATATATTCGAGGACACACTGGGTTTTGCCGGCGTCGAAATGATCCGCCGCACGCTGAGCCTGGCCCATATCGCCGAAAACGACACGATTGAGGACGAAGCGATGCGCGCCGATTGCGAGGGCAGGGGGCTGCGGTTGGGCCGCTCGCTGGCCGTGAACAGGGCGGCATTTGCAGATTTGGACAGCGTGATTTCACAAGCGCGGATGATTGGACAAAGGAAAGAGTCATGAAAGTAGGCGATAAACATTACCGTTCGATCTGGTTTGACGAGCCCAGCGGGCAGGTGCAAATCATCGAACAACGCTGGTTGCCGCATGAATTCCGCGTGGTGGACCTGAAAACCCGCGACGATTTCGTGGTGGCGATCCGCGATATGTGGGTGCGGGGCGCCCCATTAATCGGGGCCACCGCCGCCTATGGTGTGGCCGTCCAGATGGCGCTGGACCCGTCCGACAAATCGCTGGCCGAAACATGGGACATCCTGCACGAAACCCGCCCCACCGCGATCAATCTGCGTTGGGCGCTGGATGAAATGAACGCGCTGCTAAAACCGCTGCCCGAGGGCGAACGCGCGGCGGCTGCGATGAAACGGGCGCATGAAATTGCCGATGAGGACGTGGAATGCAACCGCATGATCGGCGTGCATGGCCTTGAGATCATTCGTGAAATTGCCGCCAAGAAAAAACCGGGCGAGGTGGTGAATATCCTGACCCACTGTAACGCCGGTTGGCTGGCCACCGTTGATTGGGGCACCGCCACCAGCCCGATGTATCACGCGGTTCAGGACGGCATCCCGATCCATGTCTGGGTGGATGAAACCCGCCCGCGCAATCAGGGCGCGTTGCTGACCGCATGGGAAATGAACAGCCACGGCATTCCGCATCATCTGATCGTTGATAACGCAGGCGGACACCTTATGCAGCACGGGCAGGTCGATCTGGTGATTGTCGGCACTGACCGCACCACGGCGCATGGCGATGTCTGCAACAAGATCGGCACCTACCTGAAGGCACTGGCGGCCAAGGACAACAATGTGCCGTTTTATGTGGCGCTGCCTTCACCGACGATTGACTGGACGGTCAAGGACGGCGTGCCATCGGGGCTGATCTGCACTTCGGTCACTGTGCCGTCGGCCAGTTTGCCCTGAACATGGGTGACTTCGGTATCTGTGCGTTCTTCAATCGGGATTTCGGCCACGCCGTCCTTGACCGTCCAGTCAATCGTCGGTGAAGGCAGCGCCACATAAAACGGCACATTGTTGTCCTTGGCCGCCAGTGCCTTC
>WGBJ01000153.1 GCA_015494385.1 Marinosulfonomonas sp. | reverse complement strand
TTCAGGTCGCCCTTGGCGGCGCAATTGGTGCCAGCCTGCGCTATCTGACGGGCGTTGGCACGATCCGTCTGTTCGGCCCGGGATTGCCGTGGGGGACTTTCGCGGTGAATGTGATCGGATCGTTCATCATGGGGGTGATCGTGGTGGTGCTGGCACACAAGGGCATGACGCGCCAACTGGCACCTTTTTTGATGACCGGTGTGCTGGGCGGGTTTACTACGTTTTCGGCGTTCTCGCTGGATGTGCTGACGATGTATGAGCGCGGCGACACAACACAGGCGGCGCTATATGCGGTGGCCTCGGTGTTCCTGTCGCTGGCGGCAATAATTTTAGGGCTTTATGCAGCAAGGACGTTTTGGTCATGAGTGGTGTTCAGAAAATCGAAGTGGCTGAAGATGATGGCGATCAGCGGCTGGACCGCTGGTTTCGCCGGATGTTTCCGCATATCGCGCAGGGGCGGATCGAAAAGATGTGCCGCAAGGGTGACATCCGTGTAGATGGAGGCCGCGTAAAGGCCAACACGCGCGTGCAGGCGGGGCAGGTGGTGCGGGTGCCGCCATTGCCCGAACCGCATGAAATTACCGCGCGGGCCAAAACCTATGACATGATCAGCAATGCCGACGTTGAAATGATGCAGGATGCGGTGCTGTATCGCGACGATTACCTGATTGCGATCAACAAGCCGCCGGGCCTGCCAACGCAGGGCGGCAGCAAACAGACCCGCCATGTGGATATGCTGGCCGATGCCCTGCGCTTTGGCTATGACCAGAAACCGCGGCTGGTGCACCGGCTGGACAAAGATACCTCGGGCATCCTGTTGCTGGCCCGCACGCGGCAAGTGGCGTCCGCCCTGACCGAAGCCTTCCGTTCCCGCGAGACCCGCAAGATTTACTGGGCCGCTGTTGCCGGTTGCCCGTCGCCCAAGATGGGTACGATCAAATACGGGCTGCTAAAGGCGGGCGGGCATGGCCACGAAAAGATGGTTTGCATCCATCCTGATGACGTGGCGCACACGGACGGGGCCAAACGCTCGACCACCGATTACATGGTGCTGGACAGCGCCGCCAAACGGTGCGCGTGGGTGGCACTGGTGCCGATCACAGGGCGCACACACCAGTTGCGGGCACATATGGCCGAAATGGGCCACCCGATTATCGGTGATGGGAAATACGGTGGCTCGGGCCAGGAAAATCAGGGCGACGGTTGGGGTGCGCAATTGGGTGGCGAGATCAGCCGCAAAATGCACCTACACGCCCGTAGCCTGTCGTTTCCGCACCCCATAACCGGCAAGATGGTAAAAATCATCGCGCCGATGCCGGCCCATATGAAGCAGACATGGGCAACCTTTGCCTGGGACGAACGCGACGTGGCGGATGACCCGTTCGAGGAATATCTATGAGCCAGCCGTTGCGTTTGGCGGTGTTCGACGTGGATGGCACATTGGTAGACAGCCAGCACCACATCGCCGCCGCGATGGCCCAGACCTATGCGGCCGAGGGGCTGGACAGCCCGCCGCTGGAACAGGTGCGCGGGATTATCGGCCTGTCACTGCCGCATGCGATGCGGCAGCTTTCGCCTGATCTGACCGATGTGCAATATGATGCGCTGGTCGAAGGCTATAAGGCGACCTTCAGAAACAAACGCGAGGCAGGGCAGAGCGCGCCGCTATATGCAGGCATCCGCGATCTGCTGGACGGGTTGGCGCAGGATGACCACCTGTTGCTGGGCGTTGCCACCGGCAAATCGCGTCGCGGGCTGGATGCGATGTTGCGGGCGCACGGGCTGGAACGGATGTTTGTCACCGCACAGGTGGCGGATGATCACCCGTCCAAACCTCACCCGTCGATGCTGTATGCCACGCTGTCGGATACGGGTGTCGAGGCACAGCACGGGGTGATGATTGGCGACACCACGTTTGATATGGAAATGGGTTGTGCTGCCGGTATGGTCAGTATCGGCGTGTCATGGGGGTATCACGATGTGGACCGCCTGCGCGCGGCGGGGGCGGCGCATATTGTGGATGATACGGTGGCGCTGGGGGCGCTGCTGACAGAGATTTGGGGATAGATCATGGCGGAATGGGCTGCAAAACGGTTTTGGAAAACAGCAACGGTCGAAAAGGCGGGCGATGGCTATCAGGTGCTGCTGGACGGGCGTAAATTGCGCACGCCGGTGAAAAGCGAACTGATCGTGCCCAGCCGCGAAATGGCCGAGGCGATAGCCGCCGAATGGGACGCACAAGAAGAAAAGATCGACCCGATGACCATGCCGGTCACACGATCCGCCAATGCCGCGATCGACAAAGTCGGGCCGATGCACGCCGAAGTCGCGGCACTTGTGTCGGAATATGGCGGCACTGACCTGCTGTGCTATCGCGCGGAATCGCCCGAAGGGTTGGTCAAACGCCAAAGCGAGGCGTGGGATCCGCTGCTGGAATGGGCCGCCGAAACCCTGTCGGCCCCGCTGAAACCCACCACTGGTGTCATGCACGTCGAGCAGGATGCCGCCGCTTTGGAAAACCTTGCCAAACGGGTCTCGGATATGGACAACTTCCAGTTGGCCGCATTTCACGATCTGGTCGGGATGTCAGGGTCTCTGATTATCGGTTTTGCCACGATACACGGGTTCCTTCCGGTACCCGAATTGTGGCGCCGTTCAAGAATCGACGAGGACTGGCAAGTCGAACAATGGGGCGAGGATGACGAGGCAACCGCAACCGAAGCGGGAAAGCGGGAAGGGTTTGAACACGCCGCCCGATTCTATTTTATGGTTAAGAATGGCTAATTTGACCGTAAATTTCGCAATTAACCCCTTGCCTTTTCGATTCATGCGAAAAAGCAGGTCCGATAAGGGCTTAATTCCGAAACCACCCTTGACGTTTTCTTAAATATTGGCCCAAACTAGGGACCGTTGGGAAGGCAATGCCTTTCTACCGTATCGCTCTCGGTCCTTTCGGGCCGAATAAACCGTTCCATACGGGACGGACTATCAGGAAGAGGTAAACATGAAAAAATCCGTATTTCTTGGCGCTCTGACAGTTGCCAGCCTTACAGCTGGGATTGCAGCTGCTGGCACACTTGACGACGTGAAAGCACGCGGCAAATTGAACTGTGGTGTGTCCACTGGTCTGGTTGGCTTTGCATCGCCAGATGCAAACGGCAAATGGGAAGGCTACGACGTAGCTATCTGTCGCGCTGTTGCAGCTGCCGTGCTGGGCGACAACACTGCTGTTGAATTCGTTCCGCTCAGCTCGAAGACACGCTTCACCGCGCTGGCTTCTGGCGAAGTTGACATGCTGGCTCGTAACACCACATGGACATTCTCGCGCGACGTTGACCTGAAGTTGGACTTCGTTGGCGTTAACTACTATGACGGCCAAGGCTTCATGGTTCCCAAAGCATTGGGCGTGACTTCGGCCAAAGATCTGGACGGCGCGACTGTTTGTATCCAGACCGGTACAACAACCGAGCTGAACCTGGCTGACTTCTTCCGCGTAAACGGCATTTCGTATGAGCCGGTACCGGTTGAAAACAACGCTGAAGCACAGCAGCAGTACCTGTCCGGTGCTTGTGACACGCTGACAACAGACGCTTCGGCTCTGGCCGCTACACGCGCAGCATTCGAAAATCCCGGCGATCACATCCTTTTGCCGGAAATCGTATCCAAAGAGCCTCTGGGTCCGTTGGTACGTCATGGCGACAACCAGTGGGGCGACACAGTTCGCTGGACTTTGAATGCGCTGATCTCGGCTGAAGAGCTGGGCATCACTTCGGCTAACATCGAAGAGCTGAGCAAAGGCACCAACAACCCTGAAATCAACCGTATCCTCGGCACCGAAGGCAACCTGGGCGAAATGCTGGGTCTGGACGCTGACTGGGCAAAACGTGCGATTTCTTCGGAAGGCAACTTTGGTGAAATCTTTGAAGCCAACATTGGCGAAAAGACACCAATCGGTCTGGCCCGTGGCCTGAACGCACAGTGGACCGAAGGCGGCCTGATTTACTCGCCTCCTTTCCGCTAGGATCCTAACGATCTGGGCGCGGGTTTATCCCCGCGCCCTTTTCACATCTTAACTATTTTAATAAAATCACCTGAGCCGGGGCAGCGGGAAAAACCGCGTCATTAAAACAGGCCAGGGAGCATGGGGATGTCTCTTATGACAACACTGACCGACCCTCCGAAGGAGTCGTTCCGCCTGTCTATGCTGCTTTATGATACCCGCTATCGTTCAACCACCATTCAGGTTGTGGCGCTTTTGGGGTTCATGTTGGGCGCAGCTTGGCTGATCAACAATGTTATCGTTAATCTGGCGGTCGCGGGGAAAACCTTTGACTACGGTTTTCTGAAAGAAGCCTCCGGGTATGACATCAACCAGAAACTGATAGCCTATAATTCGCAGTCATCGCACATGCGCGCGGCTGTAGTTGGCTTGATGAATACATTGCTCGTTGCCGTTATGGGGTGTATCGCAGCAACCATTCTGGGTGTGATTATCGGGGTTCTTCGCTTGTCCAAGAACTGGATTATTTCGCGTTTGGCTGCTGTTTATGTCGAAACCCTGCGAAATGTTCCGGTGCTGCTGTGGATCGTGTTGATCATGGCCGCAACATCGCACCAGCTGCCTGCTCCTAAAGATTTCCGCGGTGATGAACCTGCCGCAACGATGAAGATCTTTGATAGCGTGGCGATTACAAACCGTGGTGTGTATATACCCGAGCCCCTGTTTTCCAAGGGACTGGGCGATTTGCCCGTTTTCCCTGACAAAGAATCCAAAGCCTGTCAGGCTTTCTACAATCCCGATGGCACGCCAGCCACTGCCAAACTGGCCAAGTTTTGCGGCACATTCCAGATCAGCATTGATCTGATGGCAATCCTTGCGGTTCTGTTTGCTGGTTTGATCGTTAGCAAATTGATCAAGGTGCGCGCCGACCAGATACAGAAGGATACGGGCGTTCGCCCTGTCACATGGTTCTGGCGTCTGGGCGTTGTGGTTCTGCCGACAGTGGCCGTGCTGTATATCCTTGGCTTCTATCTGGGCTACCCCGAATTGAAAGGCTTTAACTTCAGGGGCGGCATTCACATGCGCTCATCCCTGTTGGCGCTATGGGTTGCTCTGTCGCTCTATACGGCTGCGTTTATCGCGGAAATCGTGCGTGCCGGTATCATGGCGATCTCCAAAGGCCAGTCCGAAGCGGCTGCTGCCCTTGGTCTGCGCCAAAACCGGATTATGAGCCTGATTGTTCTGCCGCAAGCGCTGCGTGTTATCGTTCCGCCGTTGATCTCGCAATATCTGAACCTGACCAAAAACTCGTCACTGGCGATTGCGGTTGGCTATATGGATATCACCGGCACACTGGGCGGGATTACCCTGAACCAGACCGGTCGCGAGCTGGAAACTGTTCTGTTGCTGATGCTGGTCTATCTGGTCATCTCGCTGACGGTTTCATCGGTGATGAACTATTACAACGAACGCACAAAGCTGAAGGAGCGCTAGTATGTCTATGAATAATACGCAATCATATGTGCGCACCGAAATGCTTCCGGAAAAGGCCCCGCCAGTTACCAATGTGGGGGTTATCGGGTGGATCAGACAAAACCTGTTTGCCACCTGGCTGGATGCGATCCTGACACTGATGGCGCTTTATATCGCCTATTCGGTTCTGTCCTTTCTGATCCCGTGGATTTTTGGCGGCTTCTGGAATGCAAATTCCCTGAACGAATGTCGTGCGAAAATCATCGAGGTTTATGGCGAATCGCAGAACCGCGCCTGTTGGGGTGTGATCCATGAACGCTTTTGGCAGCTGATGTACGGGTTCTATCCCGATTATCTGTACTGGCGTCCAAATCTGGCTCTTGTTCTTCTTTTTGTCGGTCTGGCACCAATTCTGTTTGGCGGTCTTCCCAAGAAGTTCCTGATCGTTTCGGTTGCTGTGCCTTTCATCGCACCCTGGCTGTTGTGGGGGGGCACGTTCTGGGTTCCTGTTGCGGCATTCCTTGGGTTCGTTATCGGGTTCTTGGTTCACAAGGTTGTCTCGACCGCAGTCAGTTCACTGCTGGGGCTGATCCTCGGGGTTTTGGCCGCTATCATCTGGTGGCTGTTCCTTATGGGGCCATTCGTTGATTTCGCCCAGGGCATCGCTCCTTTGGCAATCGAAAGCGTTCAAAGCCGCAAGTTTGGCGGTTTCATGCTGTCGATCCTGCTGGGGATAACCGGGATTACATTGTCCTTCCCGCTGGGGATCATTCTGGCGCTTGGACGGCAATCAAATCTGATCATCGTTAAATCGCTGTGTGTCGGGTTCATCGAGTTTATCCGCGGTGTGCCGCTGATTACCTTGTTGTTCGTGGCTTCGGTGCTGCTGCAGTACTTCCTGCCCAAAGGCACCGAGTTCGACATCATCCTGCGGGTTATGATCATGGTCACCATTTTTGCCGCTGCCTATATGGCCGAGGTAATCCGTGGTGGTCTGGCCGCTCTGCCGAAAGGCCAGTACGAGGCAGCCGATGCGCTGGGCCTTGATTACTGGCAGGCACAGCGTCTGATCATTATGCCGCAAGCGTTGAAGATCGCTATTCCGGGCATCGTTTCAACCTTTATCGGGTTGTTCAAGGATACCACACTGGTGTCGATCATCGCGATGGCTGACCCGATCCAGTGGGTGAAATTCATCCAGTCCGATTCCGATTGGAATGGCATCATTTGGGAACTCTACGGCTTTGTCGCCTTTGTGTTCTTCATTTTCTGCTTCTCCATGTCCCGCTATTCCATGTATCTGGAGCGCAAGCTTCAGAC
>WGBJ01000152.1 GCA_015494385.1 Marinosulfonomonas sp. | reverse complement strand
GCGCACAGGCAAAGAAATACTGCGCGCGTTTTGAATTTGCGCTAAACAGATCAGGCGAACAGGAAAGGCAGAAGTGATGACCACCCCCACCGACGGCGGACAAGACCGCCCCATGCGCCCCGCGATGTTTCGCGGTTGGCGGCGTAAGTGCCCCAATTGCGGTTCAGGTTCGATGCTTTCGGGCTATTTGAAAGTGCGCGACGCTTGTGCGGTTTGCGATGAGCCCCTGCATCATCATCGCGCCGATGACGGGCCGGCCTATCTGACCATCCTGTTTGTCGGTCACCTGATGGCGCCGCTGATCCTGATTGCCTTTGTTAAATACCGTCCTGAACCAATTGTGCTGGCGACAATATTCACGGTTGGCTGTGTGGCGCTTTCGCTTTACCTTCTGCCCAGACTGAAGGGCGTGATCGTGGCCATCCAATGGGCCAAACGCATGCACGGGTTCGGCGAAGAAACCGCCTGACCCGCATACGCCCGCGCAAAGACAAGACAAAGGGCGGCCAATGGACAAGACAGCAATTCGCAATGCGGCAACCGTGATCATGGTGCGGGATGCGCAGCATGACCCGCGTATCCTGATGGGGCAGCGCGGGTCCAAAGCCGCCTTTATGCCCAATAAATTCGTTTTTCCCGGCGGGGCGGTGGATGCGGGCGATGCCGACATCCCGCTGGCCACCCCTCTGCAAGACCGCTGTATCGCGCAACTGTCGCACGAGACCGACCCCGCCCTGATCCCCGCATTGGCCACTGCCGCCATCCGCGAGGTATGGGAGGAAACCGGCCTGATACTGGGTGAACCCGGCACATGGCCAACACCCCCGCCACAGGATTGGGCCAGCTTTGCCGCCGCCGGATATCTGCCCTCGGCCGCCGGTCTGACCTTTGTATTTCGCGCCATCACCCCGCCGGGACGCCCGCGTAGGTTTGATGCGCGCTTTTTCATGGTGGATGCAGATCAGCAGGTTTGTGGTGATGTGGATGATTTCACCCATGCTTGTGACGAGCTATCGCATCTGCAATGGATCCGGCTGGACGATGTGCGCCATTTCGATCTGCCCTTTATCACGCAGGTGGTGATGGCCGAGGTCACAAACCTGATCCGCAACGGGCAAACGCCCGACACGGTGCCGTTTTTTCGCAATGATGACGAGAAAAGCCTGTTTTTGCGGTTGGGCGGGGCGCGTCCCTAGGCCTGATCCTAGGCAGCAGACAGGCTGATCGTGACCTGATTGCGCCCGTCCGATTTGGCGGCATAAAGTGCACGGTCGGCCATCTCAATCAAATGCTCGACGCTGCGGGCGTCATCGTGCAACCCGCCCATGGCAACCCCGATCGACATGGAAACCGGTATCACGGTTTTACCGTTATCCGTCTGCACCGGTGTTTCATCGACAATGCGGCACAGCCGTTCGGCGGCATGGCGGGCCTGATCCAGCTGGGTGTCGGGCATCGCCACCAGAAATTCCTCGCCGCCGATACGGGCCACCATATCGACGCCGCGCAGGTTGTCCTTGATCCGGTTGGCGATCTCTTTCAAAACCACATCGCCGGCGCTGTGGCCGTAGGTGTCGTTGATATTCTTGAACCGGTCCAGATCCAGCACCATCACCGCGAAAGGGCGGCCCGTTTCCTTGGCCCGCTGGGCAATCCGTAACAGATGCGGTTCGGCATAGCGGCGGTTGTACAGCCCCGTCAGCGGGTCGATCACCGCCATGCGCAACCCGTCATGCACGGTTTCGCGCAAACGATCCGCCTGCCGTTTACGCCGGATCTGGGTTTTCAGCCGCAGGGCCATTTCCTCGGGGTCGAACCCGTCCGGCATCAAATCATTTGCGCCAAGATCCAGCGCGGTCGAGGCCTTGTGGGGCGCGTCCTGCGGGATCACCATCAGGATGGCGCTGTGGCGTGTGTTCGGGCGGCTGCGCAATTCCGACATCAGCCGCAGCCCTTCGTCGGGTTTGGTTAAATCACATGCGATAATATAGACATCGGGTGTGTGGCTGCCATGACTGCTGAGCAGGGCGGTTTCCTTGGTGAACACCACGAAATTATCGGAGAGCTTGCAGGAAAGGGCGTTTTTCCATTTCAGGGCTTTGTCATACTGGCCAGCGATGATGGCAACCGTCGCCGGTTGGTCAAAGACCTCGGCGTCTTCGGCAAAGCCCAGGGCGCGACTTGTGTTGTCCCGCAGGCGCAATTCCTCGGCTGTATCGCGGGCGCGCAGCAGGCTGCGCACGCGGGCAAGCAGGATCTGTTCATCCAGCGGTTTTGTCATGAAATCGTCGGCACCGGCGCGCAGGGCTTCCAGACGCGAGGGGCCGTCGTGCTTTGCGGTGACAACGATGATCGGGATACCGGCGGTGAGAGGGTCGCTTTTCAGGGCTTTGCAAACCTCGATCCCGTCCATATCGGGCATCAACAGGTCAAGCAGGATCAGATCAGGAGATTCCTTGCGGGCACGCGCAATGGTTTCGGCCCCGCCCGAGGCCTGGGAAACCTCGTAACAGGCCTCCATCAGGTTCACTTTCATGACGATGCGATTTGTTGCAACATCGTCTGCAATCAGGATACGTCCCGCCATTTTACTCTCACTTGTTAAATATTTTCCTGTTCTGATTTAGTTTTTGGTTAGATAGGTTAACAAATAGTTTCCAAAGTGGTGACAGAGTGTGAAATGGACAAAAAACAAGCGGAAGTTCGCGCATTAAGTGTGCTGATCTGGCTGGTTGGCAACGAAGAGTTGCTGCCGGTATTTCTGGGGGCCACCGGTGCCAGCGAATCCGACCTGCGGGCGCGGGCCGGAGAATCAGAGTTTCTGGGCTCGGTTCTGGATTTCGTGATGATGGATGATGCCTGGGTGATGGCCTATTGCGATGGCGAAGGTCTGCCATATGAAACCCTGATGCGGGCGCGGCAGGCATTGCCCGGCGGGGCCGATGTGAACTGGACCTGAGAGGGGGCTGCACCTATATTGCAGGGACAATAATCACGGGCAGGGCAGAACATGGCGACCAATGCAAAAGCTTTGGCAGACAAGATAATGGCGCAATTGCAGGCCGGTGATTTTGCCCGCGCTGTCAAAGGCGCCAAAACTGCGCACAAGAAATTCCCCAAAGAGCCGTATTTCGCCAATCTGGCCGGTATGGCACTGGCGCAAGCAGGGAACGAGCGCGAGGCGGCCCTGTTCTTCAACAAGGCGCTGCGCATGGCGCCCAAGGATCAGAATTACCAGAACAATCTGGTGCAGGCGCTGGTAATGTCGGACCAGCACGAAAAGGCGCAGGCGCTGATTGGCAAGCTGTTGACCAAACGGGCCGATCCGTCCGAACTGTATTACCAACTGGCCATGTCGCAGATGCGATCCGGGAATGGTGATGCCGCGTTAGAGGCCGCAGACAAGGCGCTTCAGGCAAACCCGTCCCACGCCAAGGCACATAACCTGCGCGGAATGATATTTAGCGAAACGGGCCGTGACGCGGATGCGGTGGCGGCCTATGAGGCCTCATTGGCCATTGCCCCGGATAATCCGGAAACCCTTGCCAATCTCAGCCTGCCATTGTCACGGCTGAACCGCGAAGAAGAAGGCTTGGCGGCACTGGAGCGGGCCTTGCAGATCAACCCGACGCATCTGGCGTCATTGCAGCGGTATGCGTCGCAGTTGAACGAATTGGGGCGTCGGGAACAGGCCAAGGCGGCGTTGCATGCGTTGTTGGCAGCCTATCCCGCGCAGGGCGATGCCATGCACCAGTTGGCTCAGATACAGACGGTCGAGGAAAACGCCGCCCTGTTGCCGCTGGCCGAAAAGGCCCTGGCGAAGATGCCAAGCAACGCACCGGACCGGATTCCGCTGAACTTTGCCCTGTCGGTGATCCACTGGCAGGCCGGTGATATTGCCGCCGCCGCGCGGGCGCTGAAGGCGGCGAACGGGCAATATGCCCGCCAGCACCCGTTTGATATGCCCCGCGAGACACAAGAGATGGCGGATATACTGGCGCTGTTCCCGCAGGATAGCCCCCCTGCAATCGCCAAACCGGCGGACGGCCCCACACCCGTCTTTGTCATCGGTCAACCCCGTTCCGGCACCACCCTGACGGAACAGATATTAACCTCCCACCCCGGGGTTGCCGGTTTTGGCGAATTGGCCACGGCGGGACGTTTGGTCGAAACTGTGTTGCAGGGCGGGCAGGGGTTTGATCCGGACAGGTTTGCGGCGGAGCATATGCAAGCCCTGCCTGACCTTCCCGAAACCGCCAGTGCCTTTGTTGACAAGATGCCCGCCAATTACCGCTATGTCGGCTTTCTGGCCAGCGCCATGCCACAGGCCCGGTTTGTCTGGTTGCAACGTGATCCGCGCGATGTGGCGCTGTCGATGTGGCGGGCCTATTTCCCGCGGCCTGCGATGGGATACACCTTTAATCAGAAGGCAATGGCGCAGGTCGCCAATATGCACCAGCAGTATATGGCGCACTGGCAGGCACTGTTCCCCGACCGTATCCTGAAGATCAGCTACGAGGATATCGTGGCCGATGTCGAAGCCGCCAGCCGCAAACTGGCCGATTTTTGCGGCGTTGACTGGCTCAAGGATATGGCCCACCCCGAGCGCAATACTTCGGCCGTGCGCACCGCAAGTGTCGGGCAAGTGCGCGAAGGTGTGCACCGGCGTTCTGTCGGTGGGTGGAAACGGCTGGAAGGTCAGTTGCAGCCTTTTGTGGATGGGCTGGATAAAGGGCTGTGGCCGGATTTGCTCTAGCGTTCAGGGTCCGACCATTTCGCAGGACCGGTTTTGCGACGGCGCAGACGCATGGCCAGCCCCATCGAAACACCAACACCGATGGCCGTTGTCAGATCGACCAGAACCGTCAGGATCAGGGTGGTCAGCAGCATGATTTTGTCGGAATGGCGTGCGTTCAGATGGTCGCGCCATTTGTGCGGTTCGGTCATATTCCAGGCTGTCAGGATCAGCAGGGCCGCCATCGCAGGCATTGCCAGATAGCCCGCGACATTGGCAAAGAACAGCATCAGGATCAGGATCACCAGCGCATGAACCACACCGGCCACGGGGGTTCGCCCGCCAGCACGCACATTGGTTGCCGTGCGGGCAATGGCGCCGGTGGCCGGCATGCCGCCAAACAGCGACGAGGCCACATTGGCCACACCCTGTGCCACCACTTCGGCATTGGGGCGGTGTGCGCCGCCAATCATCCGGTCCGCAACCATCGCCGAAAGCAGCGATTCAATACCGGCTAGGAAGGCAATGACGATGGCCGAGGGGAACAATTCGCTTACCTTGGCCCAGGTGATCGCGGGCAAGTGGGGCATCGGCAGGTGGTGCGGCAGTTCCCCGAACCGGCTGGCGATGGTATCAACCGGCAATCGGGCAAAGATGACAATAGCCGAGGTTATAGCCACCGCAACAATCAAACCGGGGTATTTTGGCGCGGCACGGCGCAGCACAACAATCAGCACCATCGTGGCAACGCCGATCAACAGGGCCGAGGTGTTAAAGCTGTCACGTGCGGCCCATAGGGCTGGCACCTTGTCCAGAAAATCGGCCGGCACCTTGCCCATTTGCAACCCCAGAATATCCTTTATCTGGCTTGTGGCGATGATAATGCCAATGCCTATGGTAAACCCGTTCACCACAGCTTCGGGCACATAGGCGATCAGATTGCCGATTTTCAGATATCCGGCAACCAGCATGATCCCGCCCGCCATCAATGTGGCCAGAACCAGCCCTTCGTATCCATGTTCGGCAATGACCCCGTAAACCACCACGATAAACGCGCCGGTCGGCCCGCCGATCTGCACCCGGCTGCCCCCCAGAAGCGAAATGAACAGCCCGCCGATGATGGCCGTCACCAGCCCCTGTTCCGGTCCGGCACCCGAGGCAATGGCAATGGCAAGGCTCAGCGGGATCGCCACCATGGCAACGGTGAAGCCCGCCATCAGGTCGGAGCGAAACAAAGCCCAAGTATAGGTTTGCAGAGTCGTGATGATCTTTGGAAGCATAAGAACTGCCGGATTTTACGGGGGGTCGGCAGGAAATGCCGATGCGCCTCTATAGCCGCTCCATGTCCGGAGTCAATGTCACAGCCGTTTCAGCGCCGCATCCTCGCCCTCGCGCAGTTTTCCCATCAGGCGGCAGAATTCCTGTGTTTCGGCCTCGGTCAGTTTGCCTTGCCAATGCTCGGCATTGTCCCGCGCCATCGGGGTGGCCTGCCGGTGCAGATCATACCCCTTGTCTGTCACCTCAACCAATGTGGTGCGCCCGTCGCCTTTGCCGCTTGTGCGCCGGATCATCCCGTCGGCCTCCATCTGGCGCAGGGCGCGCGAGGTGGCGGTGCGGTCAATGCCGACAAAGCGGGCAATGTCGGACGGGTTGGGCAACCCTTCGTTCAACACCGCCAGCAGGATGCACCATGTGATCCGGGTCAGGCCGATGGTTTTCAACTGCTCGTCCAGCCGGCGTTCCTGCATGCGGGCGGTCAGGGTCAGTTGATAGCCGAGGGAGCGGTGCAGGCGGTATGATGTGTCTATGTCCATAGTTGACACAGTCAACCAGTGGCGCGACCCTGTCAATTCCTGTTGCCAAGCCGCGCCTCTGCGGGCAGGGTGCGGGCGGGACAAAAGGGGACGCAGGATTTATGGATATTCAGGCAATATTGTTCGACAAGGACGGAACCCTGTTCGATTTCTATGCCACATGGGGCATCTGGGCCAAAACCCTGTTGCTGGACGAGGCCGGAGGCGACGCGGCACTGGCCGCCCGCATGGGCGATGCCATCGGTTATGACATCCGCACGGGCACGTTTGCGCCCGACTCGATGGTGATTTTCGATACCCCGCCCGATATTGCCGCCGCTTTGTTGCCGTTCTTTGACGGCGAAACCGTCGAGAGCCTGACTGCGCGGCTGAATGCGGCTGCCGCACAGGTGCCGATGGTCGAGGCCACCCCGCTGATCCCGCTACTGCTGGAATTGCAGGCGCGCGGGCTGAAGCTGGGCGTGGCCACCAATGACGGCGAGGCCCCGGCGCGGGCGCATCTTG
>WGBJ01000151.1 GCA_015494385.1 Marinosulfonomonas sp. | reverse complement strand
TCCAGCAGCTTGCCCGCCTGATGCTCCGACAGAACGCCGGTGATATGGTCATCGACCACCACCACCTCGTCCACATGATCGACCCATTGTTTGGCAAACATCCCGATGGTGGCCGAGCCACAGCCAACCCGCATCAGTTTTTCCGGCTCGCCATTGATCACCGGCGGTTGACCCGCCTGCACCACAAGGGAAATGTCGCCGATCTGCATCTCGACCGGCTCGCGATTGCACAGGCGCAGCAGGGCGTCACAGGTTACGCGCCCCTCTTTTTTACTGCCACCCGTCAGGTGATCGACCCCGCCCAGTGACAGCATTTTCGAGCCGTATTCGGACGTCATCACATGCCCGATCGGCTCGCCATCCACCAGCACCGCTTCGCGCTCGTGTCCGATATGGCGGTCGGTGTCGATTTTTACCTTCACACCGCAGTAGGAAAAAATGCCTTCGGTCACCACGGTGACCATATCCACGCCTTCCACATCCTGCGAAACGATGAAGGGAGCGGGTTTATAATCGGGGTAGGTGGTGCCGGCACCCACGGCGGTTATGAACGATTTTTCCGATTGCAGCAGGTCGCCGTCCCAGTCGGACCCGTCGGTGTCCTTCATGAACGGCACCAGTTTGTCGTGACTGGTTTCCAGCACCGTCAACGGGTCCAGCCGCACCAGATCGCCGCCGTGGTTGGCGTAACGGTCACATGCGCCGATTTTTCCGTCGGCGATATAGCACATCACGGGGCAGGCATCGCAGCGGATTTTTTCGGGTTTGTCGGTCATTTGCGGGCCTCCAGAATGGCCGCGCGCACCCGTGCCGGTGTGGCGGGCAGATGGCGGATGCGCACTCCACTTGCGTTGTAGATGGCGTTCAGAATGGCGGGTGCGGTAGGGATCAGAACATGTTCGCCCAGCCCCTTGGCACCATAGGGGCCGTGGGCATCGGGTTGCTCGATGATCAGGGTTTCCACGGGGGGCATGTCGCCCATTGTCGGGATCAGGTAATCATGCAGGTTCTCGGTGCGCCCGGGCAGGTATTCTTCCATCAGGGCCATGCCCAGCCCCTGTGCGATGCCGCCCTGCACCTGCCCCTCGACCAGCATCGGGTTGATGGCGTGGCCCACATCATGCGCCGCCACGAATTTCTGCGCTTTGACCAGCCCAAGTGCTGTGTCCACCGTCACCACTACCAGATGCGCGGCATAGCCGAACTGGGCATAGGGGATGCCTTGGCCGTTTTCATCCAGCGGGCTGGTGGGCGGGTCATAGGTTTCTTCGGCGCGCAGGGTGTAGCCTTCGGCATCGGTGGGCAGTTGGCGCAGGTCGATCCGGTGGGTTTGGTCGCCATCGGTGACGGTGATTTCCCCGTCACCAAACGTTAGCCCCGCCGTATCACCCGCGTTGACCTGAGCCAGAATGGCCGTGCGCAGGGCCAGCCCCGACAGCCGCGCGGCGTTGCCCGAAACATAGGTCTGGCGCGAGGCCGAGGTTTTGCCCGCGTCCGGCGTCACATCCGTATCCGGCCCGATCAGGGTGATTTGCTGCACCGGCACGCCCAAAGCCGTGGCAAAGATTTGCGCGATCACTGTGTTGGCCCCTTGGCCGATGTCCATCGCGCCCTGATGCAGCACCACGGTGCCATCTGCGCGAATGCCCGATTTTATGGTTGAGGGGTTGGGCAAAGAGGTGTTGCCACAGCCATACCAGCCCGCAGCGATGCCAACACCCATCTTCAGGGTTTCGTTATCGGCGTTGAACGCGGCCGCCTTGGCGCGCTCGGTTTCCCACGCGGGGCGCAAGGCCTCAAGGCAGGGTTTGACGCCGACCCCTTGGTCAAACACCTGCCCGCAGACGGTGGGCACACCGTTGTCCAGCGCGTTCAGCAGGCGGAATTCCAGTGCGTCTATGCCCAGCTTTTCGGCCAGTTCGTCAAACAGGGTTTCCTGTGCCACCGCCGATTGCGGCACGCCAAAGCCGCGAAAGGCGCCGGAAGGGGGGCAATGGGTATGCACCGCCTGCGTTTCCGCGCGGTAGTCGGCGATGCGGTAGGGGCCGGATGCGTGAACCGGCACGCGGTTGGCCACGGTCGGCCCCCAACTGGCATAGGCGCCGGTGTTGAAATGGCCGAAGAAATTGAAACCGGACAGGGTGCCATCCGCCTTGGCGCCGATTTGCAGGCTGATCTGTGCGGGGTGGCGTTTGGTGGTGGATTGCATTGATTCCGTGCGGCTGTAGGTCAGGCGCACGGGCTTGCCGGTTTTCAGGGTGGCCAGCGCCAGATAGGGCTGCACCGATAGATCGAGCTTTGAGCCAAAACCGCCGCCAACACCGGTCGGGACAATGCGGATCTGGCTGGCGTCCATCGCAAGGATCAGTTCCAGCGCATCGCGGTCCATAACGGGGGCTTGGGTGCAGGCGTGGATTTCAACGCGGCCATCGACCATCCGCGCAAATCCGGCCTCGGGTTCGATATAGGCGTGTTCGACAAAGCCAGTGGTGAAATCGGCCTGAACGGTGATGTCGGCATTTTCCAGCGCGGCCTGTGGATCACCACATTTCACGAAACCGCCGCACATGATGTTGCCCTTGCGGCCTTCGTGCAGTTGCGGGGCGCTGGCGTCCAGCGCCTGATCAATGGTTCGGGCATCAATCAGTTGTTCCCATGTCACCGGAAAATCGGCGGGGTCAAATTGACGGATGAAATCGGGGGTGGCGATGATGGCGGCAACGGCTTCGCCACGAAAACGGGTTTCGTTCACGGCGAACACGGGTTGATCGGCAAAATCGGGGATCACGCCAAAGCAATTCTGGCCGGGGATGTCGGCGGCGGTCAGAACGGCCTCGACCCCGTCATGCGCGGCAATGAACCCGTCCAGATCGCCCAGCGTAAACGCGGCGCGGGCATATGGCGAGCGGATGATCAGGATTTCCAGCGTGCCGGCGGGGGCGATGTCATCCCCGAAGGCTTCGCGTCCCTCGACCTTGGCTTGACCATCAAGGCGACGGATGGCGGCCCCGGTGTGGCCGACAGGATCGTCCAGCGCGGGGGCGGGGTTGGCCGTGGCCAGAACGGCCTCGATAATCTTGCGGTAGCCGGTGCAGCGGCATAGCACACCGCCAAGGGCATCCTGCACCTGTTCCGCTGTCGGGTCGGGGTTTTCGCGCAGCAGGGCCACGGCGGCGACCATCATGCCGGGTGTGCAAATGCCGCATTGGGCTGCGCCAAAATCCTGAAAGCTGTCGCGCAGGCGGGCGGCGATTTCATCGTCTTGCAGGCCGGTCAGGGTATGCACCTGCCGCCCCTCGGCCTGTTGGGTCGGGGTCAGGCAGGCGCAGACGGGGGTGCCGTCCAGCAGCACGGTGCAGGCACCGCAATCGCCCGCGTTGCAGCCGATTTTCACATCCCGCGCGCCAAGGCTTTCGCGCAGGGTTTCGGACAGGCGTTCGCCGGTGGCGGGGGTGGTGGAGACAGGTTTGCCGTTCAGGGTAAAATTGGTCATGCGCTGGCCCCTGCGATGGTGCGGCGGATCAGTTCGGCAACAGCGTCCAGCCGGTATTCACCGCTGCCGCGCACGTCAGAGATGGGGGCGAGCGGGGCTAGATGGGCGGCGGTGATTTGCACATCTGCGGTGGTGCCAATCAGGTCTGCTTCCAGCGCAGGCAGGCGTTGCGCCACGGGCGAGCAGGCCCCGACCGCTACACGGGCATGATCAACCCGCCCCTGTGCATCGCGACCAATCACGGCGGCGACCATCGCGGTTGAAATCACCAGATATTTCCGGCTGCCCAGTTTGTTGAACGCGGCCCGCGTATGATCCGGTTGCGGCGGGATCAGAATGGTCGTCACAATTTCCCCCGCCTGCAAAGCGGTCTGGCGCACGCCGGTGATAAATTCGGACAGTGGCATAACCCGCGTGCCTCGAACCGAGGCAACCTCGACCTGAGCCTCCAGCGTCAACAGCGGCGGCACCCCGTCAGCGGCAGGCGAGGCATTGACCAGATTTCCGGCTATCGTCCCCGTGTTCTGGATTTGTTGTGATCCGACCTCGCAGGCGGCCTGTTTCAACCCGTCAAAGGCAGCGGGCAGATCAGCAGTGATAACATCGGTCCATGTTGTCGCCGCACCAATGCGCCAACCTGTATTATCCTGTGAAACCCCCCGCAGCCCTTTGATCCGGCTGACATCCAGTATCGCCCGTGGTGCCGCCCCCATTGCCGGAAAAAAATCCGTCCCCCCCGCCACAATCGACATGGCGGTGGTGTCCAGATGCGCAAGCGCATCGTCCAATGTATCGGGCGCGAAATAGGTCACGAATGGCCCCCTGTTGGCGCTATAAATTTTTATTGTTAGCGCACGAATGATATGAGGAGGGGCAAGAGTTTGTCAATTCCTGTGACGCTCAGGTGGGTGCAATAGAACTGGATATGCTCTGGCAAGCCACGCGGGATCAAAAAAACGCCCGATCCACTAAGTGAACCGGGCGTCTGAATTAATGCCGTCAAAGGAAGGTAGTCTTAGTTATCCGACTTGGAATATTCGGTATACAGACCGGTAATTGTATTCATTTCTTTCAACGCCTGGGTCAGCAGGTCAAACAACTGATCCTGCTTTTCGGTGCCGATCGAACCTTTGCCTGTAACGCTTTCCAGAAGTGATTTGGTACCAGCCCAGTGTTCGGTCGAGGCGACCAGACTGTCATGTATTTCTTCCGTCGGGGGGGCTTGGACACCGGCGGCGGGCATACCATCCCGAAGCGCCCCAAGTGTCATTTCAAACATGGAAATTGTCGATTTCATGTCGTCAACTGACCCCAGAGATGGGTTTCCCGTTTCCACACCACAGCTCTCCTTTGCGATTTTCTGGGTCAGCATGCGCTGGCGGCCGGCAAAATCGATAAGCAGGGCATTTTCTGCGGTCATTTCATACGGGTTGGCATATTCGGCGGTTTCTTCTGTAACCAACGCTTTTGCCGCATCAAGGAGTGCCATGTTGTTCTCGGAAAGATACTTCATGGAGGCTTCGGTATTCTTGCCCGCAAGAATATCGTCGATGGCAGCGTTGAATGGCTCCCACAGGGCCTTGATTTCATCAAGTTTGGCAAGCGTCCGGCGTTTGTGCTCGGCCCCGGAAATACCCATTTCCGGGTCACCTTCGGTGAGCGCATTCAGAATCTTGCCAAATTCGGCACTGGAAGCGCCCAGTGCCTGAATGGCCGTTTCGGAATTGCCGGAATATGTGGCAACGCAAGCAGCGGCCGGAATTCGTTGGCTTAGCATCCGCAGTTTCCCAGAAGAATTGATCCGCTGATTGCCGCCCTTGTTTTCAACAACACTTTTTGCAGTTCCCGTTTCGGCGTTTGCCTGAATTGCGGGTAGTCCGAAACAGAATGCGGTTAAGGTGGATAGCGTCACAGCCCTTAGGGCCGTGCGCAATCCGCGATTATTAATCACATGGTTCATTTGATTTTCCTCGTACCGGCTGGATAGGTTTCCAGTCACTGGGTAATAAGTTGCGTAACTGTCTTGCCGCTAGTTTTTGGCCAGCCACACTTCAACCCGACGGTTCGCACCACGACCCGCTTCAGAGTTATTACAGCCAGTTGGAGAGATTTCGCCAAAGCCCGAGGCTTCAAACTCAATATGTGCAACCCGGTCACCGCCAACTTTCTGCAGCGTTTTGATAACTTGCTGCGCACGGCCAAGGCTTAGTTTTCTGTTGGCCTCGAAAGAGCCTACGTTGTCGGTGAAACCCACCATTTCGACACGGGTGCCTTTTGGTTTGTCGGCAAGGTAGTTGGCCAGACGTTCCATATCCATCATGCCGCGTTCATCCAGACGGGACGAGCCAAGAGCAAAACGGAACGTCGTGGAAAGACGATCATATTTTGTCATTTCAGCCAGCATTTCACGGATGACATTGCCTTCAAACGCATCCACTTCGGCATTCAGCAAATATGCTGCACGCGGGCTATCCAGAGCCTGTTCCCGGCTGGCAATCCCGAGATCAATAAAGCCTGCCTTGGCAATCACGCCATCGGCTGCATCGGATGTTGCATAGGAAATAAACTCGGTAATTTTCGGCGCAGGGTTTTCTGTATTATAAAGATACAGACGACGCTGAAGCGCATATTCCTCGGTTTTCGCCGAGAAGGGATCGGGTGTCGATGTAATCCCGCATTCGTTCACCAGATTAAGCGGCTTGGCACCACGCTGGAAAGCATAGCCAACATAACCGATCGCACCAGGGTTTTCATTTACAAAGGCGGCAACAACGTTGTTGTCGTTTTCGATGATGGCACCTTCGGGATTGGCCGGAACGTCCTTGCCGAATACCCGTTTTTGGAAGACCGCCAAAGTGCCGGACCCTTCTTTGCGGGTTACAACCTGAATCGGAAGATCCGCCCCGCCCAATTGGCTCCAGTTTGTAATGGCACCCGAGAAGATCCCCTTCAGGTCGTCAATGGAAACTGTTTCAATCCCGTTTTCGGGGTTCACAATAACCACAAGGCTGTCAACGGCCAGAACATGCTCCTGATCGATGCTAACCATATTGCCTTTTCCGGCATCGCGAAGGGCGCGGGCTTCGGCTGGTTTGATCCGGCGCGAGGCCATGCCGATCGCGGCGTCATCATCCATCAGCCCTTTGAACGCATCGCCGGACGATGTCGAGGTAACTAGGAACGAACCGATTTCATCGCCAAAGCCATTTTCGGCAATAAGATTTGCCAGAATTTCGTCTTTGTTCTGTGTATTCGTGACCGAGATTTCTGCGTTCAGGCTTGCGGCATAGCCGGTAAGAAGCAATGGCATAACGCCAAGGCCCACAGTGTCAGAACCGTAGAAATGTACATCCGTCGCAACGGTATCAAACGTCGGGCACGACGCGCCTTCACAGCGAACGCGGCTGGATGAAATGGCCAGTTCGCCCAATGCGGTGCGAATGACATAGTTATCATCCTTGAATTCGACCAGTTCGCCTTTCAGGTCAACAGTACCATCCGCAGATTTCAGGGTTACCTCGCCAGCGAATGCAACGCTGGAAAGCAGCAACGAGGTGGTTAGGGCAACCATGCGCAAAACGTGTTTGCTGCGCGTGTTAAGATAGGTTTGCAATGTCTTATCTCCTTTAACAGGTAATTCGGCCCACTAGTTAATTAGTAAGTAAGGAGGCACTATTAGATAGAGCGGCCTGAAACGTTCAGATGCTCTGCGATTAACTGGCTGCTAATAATGTTTTGAGGAAAATTTAAGGCAACAATTTGATAAAAAACGAAGTTATTGCGGCATAATTAAGAATGCAATTACAACGTGTATAAAGACCGCCTTAGTTGTTGAAATTATGCCAATTATCAATGATTAGCGGCACGCTTGCGGCGGGAGCAAGTGCAAAGCCGAATTGGTCGCCAATTCGAAAGCAGAGAATTGACATGCCGCCGTCTGACAATGAGCCAACGACGCTCGCGACCGGCTTGTCAGGGCCCGAGGCGAATTGCTCCAGATATGATTCGTATTTTCCGGCGCTGCCTTCTGCCACTTTTGTTAGTTTGGCTACTGTTTCGGATTCACCCGAATCCATGCCCGCGTCTTCGCCTTTGACGATTAGCCATCCTGCGATATCCGGGATGCCTGTGAGCAACCGAAATGCGGCACTACCCATCTCGATGGCTGAATCTTCGGTCGGGCCGGACGCTGGGATATTCTTAAGCAACCGCGCGGCCTGTAGGCCCACGGCGCTTGTATCGAATTCATTCTTGGGCGTTGACGCGACAACCGAAAGTTCGTTCGCGTCCTTGGTAAGCCGGGAGACTGTTTGAAAAAACTGTTCCAGATGGTCGCCTTCGGACAATAGCACCCCAACCAACGGGTTGGTTGTTTCCCCTCCATTGGGCATTTGCAAAGCTGTGATATGCAATACCCGGCGCCCGATAACATTCAGACAGAGTTTTGCACCGGTGTCTGTATGAAACTCCAGTTCGCGTGCAAGGATAGTTTCGTTTACTTCCTGCAACAGCGCCTCGACGTTTTCTTCGGCATTCCCCGAGGCAATTATTCTGGCATGATTCCGGTTAAAGCGGGATTTCTGCCCAAGTGATTTCAGCCGCTTTAAAATATTTTGCGACCTGATCATTCTACACCTGTCTTTTTCAAAGTGTTCCGCGCCATCTCCAGGAGGTCCTTCAGATTAATATCATAGTCGCACTCGAAAATTAATGCGTTTGGTGAAAATTCTGTTGCACGCAGGGCCAAAAGGATTCCCTCGTCTGTCATAACGATAGCTTCTACTGGCGGATCGATCAATGAACTGTCGATAGCTAAGGCGGGGCACTCGAAGGCGTTTGCGGCCTTGATGCACAAATCATCCAGAAGCTCTTGGCCAATGTCGGATTTCGTTGCGTCGGCCAGGACCAGCTGCACGGACAGATCGGCAAAAGCAGTAATGCGAACAGAATCAAACGCCTTGTTGATTGCGTCCAGATGTTCAGAGATATCCATCTTGGCAGCCTTTCTGCTCATGCTTATGTCGTTGAATCATAACCGATAAACAATTAGCACTATCGAGGGCAAATTGTCACCCGGCAAAACAGTGCTTTTTCAAAGTAGTGCGTCGATCAGCGCGCGTGCCGAATTCGATTTTGGCACCCATAGCCCACGCTCGATTGCTTCGTTCAACCGCTGGGCTATTTCGCGCAACGCAGGGGCGTTTTTCTCGGCGATAAAGTCGCGCGTGTCGTCGTCTTCCAGAAATGCCGCATGGACCAGATCAAAATGATGCCCGCGCACGGCCCCCGTGGTGGCGGCAAAGGCGAACAGGTAATCTACTGTCGCAGCCATTTCAAACGCACCCTTATAGCCGTGTCGTTTGACCCCCTCGATCCACTTCGGGTTCACCACACGGGACCGCACCACGCGGCCGATTTCATCCTCCAGCGTGCGGATCACAGGGCGTTCGGGACGGGAATGGTCGTTGTGATAGATCGGCCTGTCTTGCCCCTGAATGGTGGAAACCGCCGCCGCCGCGCCGCCTTCGAACTGATAGTAATCATCACTGTCCAGCAGATCATGTTCGCGGTTGTCCTGGTTTTGCACAATCGCTTCGACCTGTCCCAGACGGGTTTCAAATGTGGCTCTAACCTTGCGTCCTTCGGCCCCTTTGCCATAGGCATAGCTGCCCCATTCCAGATAGGCCTCGGCCAGATCGGATTTATCCGCCCACAGCCGTTCGTCAATCATCGCCTGCAAACCGGCCCCGTATGCGCCGGGTTTGGAACCGAACACGCGATAGCTGCCCTCCTCGCCCTCCTGCCGGAACCGCGCGGCGGCGGGGTTCAGGTCATCCGGCTCGTCCAGTGCCATCACAGCGCGGGCGGCGCTATCGACCAGCGCAATCAACTGTGGGAAAGCATCGCGGAAGAAACCCGAAACCCGCAGGGTGACATCCACGCGCGGACGGCCCAGCACCCCTTGGGGCAGAACCTCAAACCCCGTGACCCGCCGGTTGGCGCTGTCCCACGTCGGCTTGACCCCCATCAGCGCCAGACATTGGGCAATGTCATCGCCGCCGGTGCGCATATTGGCGGTGCCCCATGCGGTCAGCAGCATCGTGCGCGGCCAATCGCCATGGGTTTGCAGGTGCGTTTCAATCAGCAGGTTGGCCGATTTCCACCCCAATGTCCAAGCCGTCGGCGTTGGCACCGCGCGGCTGTCCACGCTGTAGAAATTCCGCCCTGTCGGCAAAACATCCAGACGCCCGCGGGTGGGTGCGCCGGATGGCGCCGGGGCGACGAAGTGCCCTGAAAGGGCGGTGAGAAGGCCCGTGCCCTCCTTTGGTCCACAGTCTCTAACACAGGGAAAAACGGAGGATTTTATATGCTGCATAACCTTGGCCGTGGCCTCCCCGCACACATCAACCCTGCCCTCGATCAATTCAATCGCCAGCATCTCCAGCCGCTCGATGGTATCACCGGTGCTGCGCCAGTTATCATCGCAAACCGAGGCCAGAACATCGGGCCGCGCCCCGTCCCAAGCGGCGGCCATATCCGCATCCAATGGATCAAACTCCAGCCCTGAATCTTGCGAAATTGCCTGTATTAGAGACGCATTTTCACCCGTACCGTCCCCGCGCGGCACCCTGACAAGAGCAATCACCAGATCACGTTCCAGCGCACCCGTGGGTGATTGCCCGAACACATGCAACCCGTCCCTGATCTGCGCTTCTTTCAGCTCGCACAAATAGGCATCCAGCTTGGCCAGATCGCTATCCTCGTCCGAACCCGATAGCCCCGCATCCTGATCCAGCCCCGTGACCGAGGTCAGCGACAGGATTTCACGCCGCAGATGGTCAATCCGGCGCGGGTCCACGCCTGCGGCCTCGTAATATTCATCCACCAGCGCCTCCAGCTCTTTCAGCGGCCCATAGGTCTCGGCCCGTGTCAGGGGCGGGGTCAGGTGGTCGATGATCACAGCCTGCGCGCGGCGTTTGGCCTGCGTGCCCTCGCCCGGATCATTGACGATAAATGGATAGATATGCGGCATTGGTCCCAGCACCACTTCGGGGATACATGTTTCCGACAGCGCCAGCGCCTTGCCGGGCAGCCATTCCAGATTGCCGTGCTTGCCCATATGCACAATCGCATGGGCGCCGAACTGATGCCGCAGCCAGAAATAGAACGCCAGATAATTGTGCGGCGGCACAAGGTCGGGGGAATGGTAGGTGTCGGTCGGATCAATGTTATAACCGCGTGCCGGTTGCAGGCCGACGATCACATTGCCGAATTGCATAACCGACAGGGCAAAGTGGCCGCAATCGACCTCGCCCGCTGTGTAGAACGGATCCTGTTCCGGCGCGCCCCAACGCTCCTCGATCCGCTGGCGTACCTCGTAGGGCAGTTGACCATAGGCGATCTGGTAATCCGCCATACTCATCTGCACACCGCCGGTTTTTTGCGCACGGTCCGTCAGCCAATTTGTTGGCCCCTTTAAGATGGCCTGCATCAATTCGTCACTGTTTTCAGGCGGGTTAGAGACGAAATAGCCCGCTTCAGACAGCAATTTCAGCACATGCACCGTGGCGGCGGGCGTATCCAGACCAACCCCGTTTGCAAGGCGTCCGTCCTTGTTCGGATAGTTCGCCAGCACCAGCGCCACCTTGCGTTTCTTTGGCACCTCATTACGCAGACGGGCCCAGTTTGCCGCCAGTTCCGCGACAAAAGTCACCCGATCCCCCCGCGCCCGATAGGCGGCGATGGGGCATTCGGTGGCCTCGTCGAAATAGGCTTCGCCCTTGAAGGAAATCGCGCGGGACAGGATGCGCCCGTCCACTTCGGGCAGGGCGACGTTCATAGCGATGTCGCGGGCAGACAGGCCGGTTAACCCGTCCTCCCACGCATCCTCGGAAGAGGCCGCAAGCACGACCTGAAAAACCGTGCAACCCTTGGCGGCCTCCATCGCAAGGGGGTTCGAAGCCCCCGCGTGATGGTCCCCTTGATGTGGTGAGCCCACAGCAAAAGATGTGCAGTTCAGGATCACATCGGGCGGGGCCGCGGTGAACAACTGTTCCAGCGTGGCGACCGATACGGGATCTTTCAAGGATGCCACGAACACCGGTAACGGGTTCAGCCCTTGGCGTAACAGTGCCTTGACCATGCGGTTTATGGGGTGCAGCCCCGCACCCTGCACCAAGGCGCGGTAAAAGATCAGCGGCACCACCGGTGCGCCTTGGGTCCAGTTTGCCTGTGCCGCCTCCAGATCGGCCACGCCAGCGCCGGGCCAGTAAACCCCCGCTCGCAACAGCGGTGTGGCGGCGGCGGGTTTGTCTGTGCCGTCCAGCATGGCGCGGGTGTAGGCCAGAAATCCGCTGGCATTGGCCGGCCCGCCCTCGACCATATAGGCCCAGAGTGCATCGTAATCCTCGCGCGGAACTGTGGACAGGCGCCACAGGTCGGGGTCGGGTTTGTCATCGCCGGGCAGGGCAACAAAGGGCACGCCCGCGTCATGCAGATGGGCGGCGTATTGCTCCAGCCCGTATTTCCAGTACCCCGCCCCGCCCAGCACACGGGCGATCACCAGTTTTGATTTGGTCGCGCAGGCCTCGATATGCAGATCGACCGACATCGGGTGTTGCAGGTGGGTCAGATTGGCCAGCCGCAGGGTGGGCGCATCGGCCATTTCCGCGCGGGCCTCGGACAGGGCGGCCAATTCGGTATCGGCGGCGGAAATGAACACCACATCGGCCGGAGACTGGCCCAGATCGACGGGTTCCTTGCCGTCGTCGATACTGCCCGGAGTTGCCGCAAGTAGGTGCATTAGAGCCGCTTTTCCATAAATACGCTTGTCTTGTTTGCCACATAATCCCCGAACGGTGCGCATTTCGCAAAACCGTGCCGTTCATACAGCCGGTGCGCGGCGTGCAGCAGGTCGCCGGTTTCCAGCCGGATCATGGGCAGGTTCAGTTCGCGGGCGTAATCCTCAAGCTGGCGTATCAGGGCGTCGGCCACACCTTTGCCTCGCGCGTCTTCGGACACGAACATGGATTTCATCTCGCCATAGTCGCCCTTGTTGGCCAATGCGGCACAGCCCAGCACCGTATCGCCTTCGCGGGCGATGAAGAACCGGATGTCGGGGGTGCAAAGGGCGTCGATCGACAGGTAATGGTTGTCCTCGGGCGGGAACAGACGTTCCATCAGGGCATGGCTGGCCTGCAACAGCGCCGTGGCCTGCGGCGCGCGAGGATCACCCTGCTCGACGATCAGCATCAGGCACCCAATGCTTTGCTGATGGCGGCCTGATCCAGTCCGGCCTGCCCGATCACCACCAGTGTTGTGCCGCGGTCCTCGCCAGCGGCGAAGGGGCGGTCGAAGTAGCTGTCAACGCGGGGGCCAACGGCCTGAATGGTCAGGCGCATGGGTTTGCCAGCTACGGCAGCGAAGCCTTTCAGGCGCAGGATGTTATGGGTGCGGATCACATCGGCGATTTTGGCGGTAAAGGCGGCGGGATCAGCGATTTCACCCATATTCACCACGAAATTCTGGAATTCGTCGTGGCCGTGTTCATGCTCGTGATCATGGTGGTGGTCGTCGTCCTCATCATCGTGATGATGGTGGTGATGCACCTCGTGACGGGATCCCAGATCGTCCTCGGCCCCCATACCCTGCCCCAGCAGAACATCCACCGGCAAAGCGCCCATCGTGGCCTTGACCACCTGCACGCCATCGCGGGAATCCTTGCGCAAATTAGTCACTAATGCAGCGGATTCATCGTCTGTCAACAGATCGGCCTTGTTCACCACAATCATGTCGGCACAGGCGATCTGGTCGTCGAACAGCTCGGACAGCGGCGTTTCATGGTCAAGGTTGTCATCCTGCGCCCGCTGGGCATCCACAGCGGCGACATTGGCGGCGAACTGGCCATCGACCACAGCCTTGCCATCCACCACCGTCACCACCCCGTCCACCGTTACGCGGGTGCTGATCTCGGGCCAGTTAAAGGCGCGCACCAGCGGTTGCGGCAGGGCCAGACCCGAGGTTTCGATCACGATGTGGTCGGGCGGGGTGTCACGCTCCAGCAGCTTTTGCATGGTGGGGATGAATTCATCGGCCACGGTGCAGCAGATACAACCGTTCGACAGCTCCATGATGTCATCGTCATTACAGGCCGCATCACCGCACCCCTTCAGGATGTCGCCATCCACCCCCAGATCACCGAATTCGTTGATGATCAGGGCAATGCGTTTGCCGTTGGCATTGTCCAGCATGTGCCGGATCAGTGTGGTTTTACCGGCGCCCAAGAAGCCGGTGACAACAGTTGCGGGGATTTTGACGGCCATAATGAATATCCAGACTGTGTTTAGGTTCGGGTGCGGGGCCGATCAGGCCCTGCCGTGATTTATGCGGTTCGGGTGTCGGCACCACGGTTCCAGAAATAACCGGCGGCCAATCCCAGAACAACCCAGACAATCATGCCAACGGCCAAAGACCGCGCGACATATTCGCCCGACAGCTCCGGCGGTGCCACGCCTGCATAGTAATCCAGACGCGGGGCGCCGATCAGATGCGGGGCCAACAGAAGGGCCAGACCAATCACGACAAACAGCGGGGTGCGGCCATAGGCAAACAGCGCAAAGGCCAGTGCCGAGGAAATGGCCGTGGTCACCCACCATATCTGACGCAATTCAACGTCGTCCGCAGGGGTGCCCGGCAATTCGGGCGGCAGGCCGATACCCGTCATCAACTGGGTGGCGGCAAAGCCGGCAATCCCCCACAGCATCGCCGTTTGCAGGCTGATGCGATGGCCAAACCTCTCAGCCACGGCAAAACCGGCAACCAACATCAGGGACCAGCCCACGAACACAACGAAATCGGCAAAAAAGGCCAGCGCAAAGCGCATGAACAGGCCTTCGTTTTCCTCGGCCTCCGGTTCGGCGGCGGGGTCAGCGATGTTGGCTGTTTCCTCTTCGGCGTCATTGATCACCAGAACACCCGCGAAATGGGATTTGTTTCCGGTCTCGTATTCCTCGCCTTCAAGAATCAGTTTTTCCATAAGCGACCACTGAAGCAGGACGGCAATCAGCCCTGCTATCAGACCAGCGAACAACGCGCTGGCAAACAAACGTGTGGTCATGGGTTAGTGGCAGGGAAAGGCCAGCGTGTGGCGCGTATCATGGGCCGAATCGTGATACTGTGCAGCCTGCGCAAAGCCTGCGAAATAGATCAGGAACACACCGGCGGCGATGGCCGACAGGATGGGCAGCAGGCCGGTATCTACGGTTGCATGCGTCCGGGTCTGGTTCAAAGTTTTCATTGTCGCGTCTCCTTGTCCTGTCACACCCGACAGGTCGGTTTCAAAAGCGTATGGCCGGTCTCCTGGCTTGCGGGTCGATGTGCGGGCGCCTCCTTCCCGGGGTTTCACCCAGTGGGTTATGGCATGCACTCTCCGCTTACAGTCGCGGGGGCGGCTGTGGCATCTGGTCCCTGTTTGGGTCACCATCACCACATTCCCAGTTTCATCCCCAAGCGTTCAAACGCCCGTGCGGGGAACCTTACCCGTCCTGTTTGCAGGCATTTGTTGATCCGGGTCAAGTGGGTTTGCGACATTCAACAGGTTTTTCGGGCCCTGATGAATCGGCAGAATTATGCGTAAAAGCGCAATATCTTGTGGATAAGTCGCCCAAAGCAGGCAGATCATGTGGTTATTCGTTGACTCGCACCCATATGCCCCGTCAGATTTACATTCTATTGGAATCAGAAGGCTTACAGGCGCTTTGCAATTTTCGAAACTCAAGCTGAATGGCTTTAAAAGCTTTGTCGACCCGACCGATCTGGTGATCGCGGATGGGCTGACCGGTGTTGTGGGGCCGAACGGGTGCGGTAAATCCAACCTGCTCGAGGCGCTGCGCTGGGTGATGGGCGAAACCCGCGCCAAGGCGATGCGCGGCGGCGGGATGGAGGATGTGATCTTTGCCGGTACGGCCAGCCGCCCTGCCCGCAATTTCGCCGAAGTGGTCCTGACGATTGATAATACAGACCGTCTGGCGCCCCCCGGTTTCAACGATCAGGACACGCTGGAAATCGTGCGCCGGATCACGCGGGATGCCGGTAGTGCCTATAAGGCCAACGGCAAGGATGTGCGCGCCAAGGACGTGCAGATGCTGTTTGCCGATGCCTCGACCGGTGCCCATTCGCCGGCACTGGTGCGTCAGGGGCAGATTTCGGAACTGATCAACGCCAAGCCAAAGAACCGCCGTCGTGTTCTGGAAGAGGCTGCGGGTATTTCCGGCCTTTATCAACGTCGCCACGAAGCCGAGTTGAAGCTGAAAGGCACCGAGGCCAATCTGGCACGGGTCGAGGATGTGATCGAGCAGTTGGCCAGCCAGTTGGCGCAATTGGCACGGCAAGCACGGCAAGCGGCGCGGTATCGCACAATCGGCGATGATCTGCGCAAGGCCGAAGGGCTGTTGCTGTATCGCCGCTGGAAAGAGGCGGACGAGGCACAGGCCAAGACGCAGGCCGAACTGACCGACCGCACCAAACTGGCGGCACAGGCCGAAGGGGGCGGCACGAACCTCGACCAAAACCCGCGAAGCGGCCGAGGAGAAATTGCCACCCCTGCGTGAAGAAGAAGCGATTGCAGCGGCAGTATTGCAACGCCTAACGGTGCAGCGTGACACCTTGCAGGACCAAGAGGCCCGCGCGTTACAGATGATCGAAACGCTGAAGGCGCGGATCAGCCAGTTGACGCATGACATGGAGCGCGAAGCGGGTCTGAACAAGGACGCGGGCGAAACCATTGAACGGCTGGAATGGGAACAGGCGCAGATTGCCAAGGCCAGCGAAGGCCACGAGGCACGGGTTGAAGCCGCCGCCGAAGCGGCCCGCGATGCAGCCAGCGTGTTGCAAGAGCGCGAGGCGGCCCTGACCCAGATGACCGAAGATGTGGCGCGGCTGTCGGCCAGACACCATTCGGCGCATCGTCTGCAAGAGGACAGCCGCAAAACGCTGGAGAAAAACGAAGCCGAGGCCGAGCGCGCACGCGAGGCGGTTGCCGGATCAAAGGCGGCGCTGGAAAAGGCCTTGGCAGATCTTGAAACAGCACAGGCGGCGCAGGTGGCCGCGGCGGCTGCATCGGAAGCGGCAGAAGAAGCCCTGCTGCGGGCCGATGACGCCCGCGCCGAGGCGCAATCGCGCGAGGTGGACGCGCGGGCCGAACGCTCCGAGGCCGAGGGCGAAGCGAACGCGCTGCGGGCCGAGGTTGGCGCGCTGGCCAAACTGGTTGAACGTGATACCGCCGAGGGCGGTCAGGTGCTGGATGCCGTGCGGGTGCAATCGGGCTATGAAAAAGCGCTGGGCGCGGCGCTGGCCGATGATCTGCGCGCGCCGCAGGTCGGGCCGGACGCGCTGTCGGGCTGGGCGGTATTGCCGGGTTATTCCAATGCGCAATCCCTGCCCGATGGTGTGAAATCGTTGTCAAACTATGTCACCGTGCCCGAGGTTCTGGCGCGGCGGATCAGCCAGATCGGGCTGGTCGATTTCGCCGACGGGGCGCGGTTGCAAAAGGATCTGAAACCCGGTCAGCGGCTGGTCAGCCTTGCCGGTGATCTGTGGCGCTGGGACGGCTTTCGCGCCGGTGCCGAGGACGCACCAAGTGCGGCGGCCCTGCGGTTGCAACAGCTGAACCGCCTGGTCGAACTGAAACGCGATCTGGAAGAGGCCAGCGCCCGTGCCGAGGGCGCCACCCGCGCCCATGAATTGCTGTCCGAGGAACTGAAACGCTTGACGGTCGAGGATCAGCAGGCCCGCGAAGCCCGTCGCGAGGCGGATCGTGCCGTGGCCGATGCCAACCGCGCTCTGTCCCGCGCCGAAGCGGATCAGAGCATTGCGGCCGGTAAACTGGAAAACCTTGGCCTTGCTGTAATGCGGTTTGAAGAAGAGGCGATGCAGGCGCGTCAGCGTCTGGCCGAAGCGGACAAAGCCGTGGCCGATCTGGGCGATCTGGAGGCCGCGCGCGCCGAGGTGGAAGACACCAAAATGACGGTCGAAGCTGCGCGGATCACGATGATGTCCAAGCGTTCCGCCCATGACGAATTGCGCCGCGAAGGCGAGGCCCGCGTGAAGCGCAGCCAGGAGATTACCAAAGAGATTTCCGGCTGGCGGCACCGTCTGGAAACCGCCGAAAAGCGGATTGCCGAACTGGAAGAACGCAGGGTTCAATCCGAGACCGAGTTGAAAGAGGCCAGCGCCGCCCCCGAAGAAATCGCCGCCAAGCGGGACGAGTTGGCCGATGCGATTGCCGAGGCCGAAGTGCGCCGCCGCGCGGCGGCTGATAAGTTGGCCGAGGCCGAAACCGCCCTGCGTCAGGCCGTGGACGGTGAGCGCGATGCCGAACGTGCGGCCTCGGAGGCGCGCGAAGCGCGTGCGCGTTCGGAAGCGCGGGCAGATGCGGCGCGGGAAACCGTGGCCTATGCCGCCGAACGGATTGCCGAGGAACTGGAAACCACGCCGCAAAACCTGCTTGAGGAACTGGATACCGACCCCGATCAGATCCCGTCCTCCGAAAGCATCGAATCCAACGTCAACCGTTTGAAGCGCCAGCGCGATGCGCTGGGGGCGGTGAACCTGCGGGCCGAGGAAGATGCCCGCGAGGTGCAGGAAGAGCACGACACCCTGCTGAACGAAAAGATCGATCTGGAAGAGGCTACCAAGAAACTGCGCACCGGCATTGCCAGCCTGAACAAGGAAGGCCGCGAGCGGCTGTTGACGGCGTTCGAGCAGGTGAACTCGAATTTCAGCATGTTGTTCAAACACCTGTTCGGCGGCGGCGAAGCCAAGCTGGTTCTCGTCGAAAGCGATGATCCGCTTGAGGCGGGTCTGGAAATTATGTGCCAGCCCCCCGGCAAAAAACTGTCGACACTTTCGCTGCTGTCCGGCGGGGAACAGACGCTAACGGCATTGGCTCTGATTTTCGGGGGATTTCTGGCCAACCCTGCCCCGATCTGCGTGTTGGACGAGGTCGACGCGCCGCTGGATGATGCCAACGTCACGCGGTTCTGTGATATGCTGGATGAAATGACGCGCCGCACCGATACGCGATTCCTGATCATCACCCACCACGCGGTGACAATGGCGCGGATGGACCGGCTATTCGGGGTAACAATGGGCGAGTTGGGCGTCAGCCAGCTGGTGAGTGTTGACCTGAAAAAAGCCGAGGCAATGGTCGCCTGAAACATGAAACCGCGTTGACCAATTGGTCGGAATTTGTTTCAGTCGCACAAAATTCAAACTGAGAAGGAAAAGGTGATAAATTATGGCATTTCAATCAAAGCTATTTAGCGGCTTGACGGCTGTTGCTCTGGTAGCGAGCAGTACTGTTGCAACCGCGCAGATTACAGCAAGGGATCCGGATGCAATTTTACAAGCAATGCTGGATTTCGATCTGATTGCGAAAATGGGCAGAGATGAAGGTGGCGACCCCAGGATTTCCAGCCGTATTTCCGATACCAAGTTTTGGGTTTATTTCTATGGATGCGAAGACAACAGGAATTGTGCCTCGATTATGTTCAAGGCAGGTTATGACCTGAACAACGGAATCAGCGCGCTGAAAATCAATGAATGGAACCGGGACAAGCGTTTCGTCAAGGCCTATATCGATGATGAAGGCGATCCGTTTATAGAATTTGATGTGAATCTGGCCTATGACGGAATGGGCGAGAAAAACTTTATGGACAACCTGGACTGGTGGCGTCTGATGGTCGAGGATTTCGAAGATTTCATCGAGTGGTAAGCCGCTAACCCTGAAGAATACAAAAGCCCCGTGCATTTCGCGCGGGGCTTTTTGGTTTTTACAGCTTGTTCAGCAGCGCTTTTGTCGGCCACGCATCGGCAGGCAGACCCAGCCGGATCTGTTCGGCCTGAACGGCGGCACGGGTTTTGGCACCCAGAATACCGTCGATTTTGCCGACATCATATCCACGCGCGACCAGCTTTTTCTGCAAGGCCTTCATTTGGCTGCCGGTCAGCGCCGGATCGGGCTTGCCCGCGATATAGGGTTTGGCCCCTTCAATCCGCGTGCCGAAATAGGCGGCGGTGGTGACATAGACAAAGCTTTGGTTCCACTCGAAATAGACGCGGAAATTCGGATAGGCCATGAACGCCGGTCCCTTGCGCCCCATCGGCAGCAGAACCGAGGCAGGGAGTTTGCCGGACGCCAGCGACCCTGCCCGCGCCTTAACGCCCATTTGTGCCCATTGCTTGACGGTTAACTGGTGGTTCAGGCCTGTTTTTGACCAGTCCAGATTGGCCGGCACAACAATTTCCTGCAACCACGGCTGGTTTGGTTGCCAGCCAAGGCCGGAAAGCATTTTTGCCCCCGACATCAGCGCATCCGCAGGCGAGGTTTTCAAGCGCACATGCCCGTCGCCATCCCCATCCACACCATTTTCCAGAATATCGGCGGGCAGCATTTGCACCATGCCGATTTCGCCAGCCCATGCGCCGGTGGTTTTGGTCGGGGAAAAATCGCCCTGTTCATACAGCGTGAGCGCCGCGAAAATCTGCGGGCGGAACAGTTGCGGGCGGCGACAGTCATGTGCCAGCGTGACCAGTGAATTCAGGGTGTTGAAATTGCCCTGAAACGATCCGTAATCGGTTTCAAACGCCCAGAAGGCCAGCAAAACACCACGGTTGATGCCGTATTTCTGCTGAATGCGGTCAAAGACGGCATCGTATTTGCGGGCATTGGCCAGACCTTTTGTCAGGCGGGATTTGCTGATCAGGGCGCGGGAAAAGGCGATGAAATCTTTCTGGAACACCCCTTGGGACCGATCCGCCTTCAGGGTTTTCGGGTCTTGCCGGACCGAGGCAAAGAAACGATCCACTGTGGCACGGTCATGGCCTTTGCTGATGGCCTCTTTCTTCAGGTTGGCAACAAAGCTGCTGAATTTACCGCCACATTGGGTGTTTGCATAGGCGGGGGTCAGGGTCAGGCAAAGTGCCGTTAATATCGGGAAAATCGGATTGCGCATAAAAGAGCCTTTCAAAATACCAATTCGGGCGCAGATTAGCAGGGCTGCGGCCGGTGGCAATAGGTCAGGTGAACAGGGCGACTATCGCGACAATGGCGACCATTCCGCCCCATGCGCGCCACAACACCTTTACCGCTGCGTCAATGTCGTCCGGTGTCAGGCTGCGGCGGCCTTCGGGGTGGACATAGGGGAAATCGCGCATCTGCCCGTGATAGCTGCGCGGGCCGGACAGGGCGATGTTCAGGGTAACGGCCATTGCCGCTTCGGGCCAGCCGGCGTTGGGGGAGCGGTGTAGGGGGGCATCACGCAGGATAAGGCGCCATTTGTTCAACGCGCCGTTGGTGGCGGCTATCAGCAGGGCGGTCAGGCGGGCGGGGATGTAGTTCAGCGCATCATCCAGCCGCGCGGCGGCCCAGCCGAAATCGGCGTGGCGTTCGGTTTTATAACCGATCATCGAATCTGCCGTGTTGGTGATTTTATAGATCAGCAGACCGGGCAGTCCCAACAGCAGGAACCAGAAGGCAGGCGCGATCACCCCGTCCGACAGGTTTTCCGCGGCACTTTCAATTGCGCCACGGGCCACGGCTGTATCGTCCATCGTCGCCGTATCACGCCCTACAATTCGCGCCACCATCAGCCGCCCGTCAGCGGTGGACAGCCGCAGGGCGTCGGCCACAGCGGCGACATGCTGGGTCAGGCTTTTCTGGGCCAGCAACATTGCAGCCAGAATGATTTGCAAAATGCCGAAATCCGGCAGGTTAGAGACGATTACCCCGACAACCCACGCTGCCAGAACCAGCGCGGCTATGGTCAGGACGCCGCTGCGTTTGCGTTCCTTCGGCTCAAGGCCGATCACACCGGTATTGAAGTTTTCATCCAGCCAACCCACAGCCCGCCCCATCAGTACCGCCGGATGCGGCACGCGGGACCACAGCCATTTTGGCTCGCCCAGCAGGGCATCCAGCAGCATGGCCAGCAAAAGGATCAGCGCGGTGTTCATTCGTCGCTCGGTAGGGGTGGATGGCGGGTGGTAAAGTGGCCTTTGATCGCTTGCGGCCACTCACGATAGGGCACCTGCCCCGATGTGCTGGCGGCGTGCAGGACGGCATAGGCAACGATGGCTTCGGCGGCTTCGGGCGTGGGGGTGAATTGCCCAAGGGTGTAGTTCAGCTTGCCCTTTGCCTGAATGGTGACATTGCAGGCGCGATCACAGCCCATCAGGCAGGAAAACCGGCGGGTTTTGACGGGGGTGTCGCTGGCAGCCGCCTCGATCAGATCGGCCATCAATTCGCCGTCTGTTTTGTGGGTGGTTTCGTCCCAGCCTTCGCGTTTGCAGGTTTCGCAGATGGTGATGGTGGTGGTCATGCGGGTTTCCTTTGTTCTGGTCCGATGAAACGGATTACCCGCCCGATTGCAAGAGAGATGTCGCCATCCGCGCCCTGGCCGTCGTGAATCCGTTTGCAGTGACGGGTTTGCCGTCCTATAGCTGAATCAGACGAAGCCCAAAGGGCCAGAACGGTTGGCTGGTGGATGATTGACCCAAACAGGGGATCAAAACC
>WGBJ01000150.1 GCA_015494385.1 Marinosulfonomonas sp. | reverse complement strand
GGCCAAGTTCATCGGCCGGCATCTGATGTAGCATTTTGATCTCCCTAATTGTGTTCAAAGGGAGTTTTATTGAAAATTCTAAATAAATCGCTAATCCAGAGGCTGAAAAGCAGCGGATTTTCTGATCCGCCGGATATTGGGCAGGGTTTTTCCCGCGGATTTCAGGCGGGATTCGATGCTTTCCAGCCGTTCCTGAAAACGCGGCGCTTCAACGCGGCTGACGGCATAGCGGCACAGCATACCGGACATGATGCTGCGGTCGTCATCGTCCAGATGGGTCAACAGGCGGCCCAGATAGGGGGGGTAACTGTGTCGTGCGCGGTATAACTGATGGAACCGTTTTGCCACATCGCCGCCTTCGCAGGCGGTGTCGACCAATGGCTGCAGGATGTCCATCTGGATCATCGCCTTCATGATGTCTTTGCCCAGAAACCGGCAGCGCAATTTGGTCACATGCGAACGGGTGAACAGTGCCGCATGCATGGCATCCATTTCTTCTTCGGGATCGTAAAACAGGAAAACCTGATCGGCGGCATCGACCATGTCGGGGGCAAAACCGTAGCGGTCGGTGAACGACACGCGGCGGCTGGATTTGAAACGGTGGTCCCATTCGGTCACGCGCGGATCCAGTGTGGCCTGCGGGTTGAACAGCAAAACCGTACACCCCGGGGCAGCAACCGAATAGGCAGCGGCTGCATAGCCGCACATCCCGGCCCCCATGAAAACCACCTGATCGTAGTCATCAAAGAAACCGGAATCCGCCAGTTTGTCAAAATAGTCGTAGACAGTTTGGTCCCGGAACCATGTGCACCCTTCGGTCAGAATGCCAAGATGGGACCAGCCGTGTTCGGCAATCAGGTCAAACCCCAGCGGCATTTCATCATCATTGTTCTGGCGGATGCTTTCGACTGTTTCGAACGTGACCAGCAGCGTTGGCGACCCTTCGGTCAGCACCGCATAATGGCAGTTGCCCAGCGATTTGAAGTACCCCGGCTCTTCCCCCACGTCTTCCAGACGGGCAAGCCATTCCTGCTTGTCTGTATCTGTTGAACCTGAAGGGGTGCGGGGGTGGTCCATGGTTAGAGGTGTTCCTTAGATGTTAATAGCGTGGAATATTCCATTTAAATACGGCGAAAATATGAGGAAAACCGCTTGAAAAACAGGTGTTTTCCCGTTGGTCATGGCTAATTGGGGCATTGGACCCGATTTGTTTCCTGATTGTAGATAGTTGGGGTGGGGCACTGCTTGGAACAAGGGTCGGAGGCATTGAAATGCCAATAAATATTAATGACTTACCTTGAGTAGTCCCGACTTTGCGGTTGATACCGTTATGCGGTAGCTTGATCTAGCCCCGTTGATATGTAGCCGTCAAAGCCCCCATCGCGACCAGAGCCGTTCCGCCAATGCGGTTCACCCATGTCAGAACCTTGGGGCTGCGGATGCGGCGGCCCAGTTGGTCTGCCAGCAGCGCATAGGCCAGTGCATTGATGGCACCGAGGCTTACGAATGTCACCAGCATGATCAGGAATTGCGGCATCACGGGCAGATCGGCGCTCAGGAACTGCGGCACAAAGGCGATGATAAAGATGATCCCCTTCGGGTTCAGGGCCGTGACCAGTGCCGAATGGGCGAATATCCGTTTGGCCGGTGTCGGTGTGGGGGCTGTCACATCTTCCAGATGCGGCGGGCTGCGCAACAGTTTGATCCCCAGAAACACCAGATAACCCGCGCCGACCCACTTGAGCGCCGTAAACGCCCATGCCGATGTCAGCAGGATCGCCCCCAGTCCTGCCAATGACAGGGAAACCGCGATGAAATCCCCCAGCGCCACGCCAAGGGCTGTGGCCACGGCCACACGCCGCCCTTGGGTTAGGGCATAAGACACAACCAGCAGGATTGTCGGGCCGGGAATGGCCACCACCACAAAGGACGCCGCAGCAAAGGCAAGCCAGAGGTCCAGCGGCATGGCTTAACCTATCCCGAAAACATACCTTGCCCCGATCACAAAGAAAGGCGCCAGAAACGGGGCAGGGACAAAGGTTAAGAACATCAGACCAATGTTTGGATCAGCTTCCATATTGGGGCACCTTTTAAACAATAACAATCAGGCCACGATAAACAGGATCACAAAGGGTTGCAACGGCTGTGGCGTCAGTAAAAACAGCATGACTGTCACAACTGTGAACATATCGCGCCCCTTAGAAAAACGCCTGTAGACCCGTCTGCGCCCGTCCAAGGATCAACGCATGCACATCATGGGTGCCCTCATAGGTGTTCACGGTTTCAAGGTTTACCATATGGCGGATCACCTGAAATTCCTCGCTAATACCGTTGCCGCCATGCATATCGCGGCTCATGCGGGCAATATCCAGCGCCTTGCCGCAGTTGTTGCGCTTCATCAGGCTGATCATTTCCGGTGCGGCGTTGGCCTCGTCCATCAGGCGGCCAATCCGCAAAGACCCTTGCAGGCCCAGCGTGATTTCCGTCTGCATATCGGCCAGTTTCTTCTGGAACAGCTGGGTTTGCGCCAGCGGCTTGTTGAACTGCTTGCGATCCAGCCCGTATTGCCGTGCCGCGTGCCAGCAGAATTCGGCCGCCCCCAGCACACCCCAAGAAATGCCGTAACGGGCGCGATTCAGACAGCCAAACGGCCCCTTCAGGCCCTCGACATTGGGCAGCAGGGCGTCTTCGCCCACCTCGACACCATCCATCACGATTTCACCGGTAATGGAGGCCCGCAACGACAGCTTGCCGCCGATTTTCGGCGCCGACAGACCCTTCATACCTTTTTCCAGCACAAAGCCTTTGATCTTGCCGCCGTGGGCTTCGGATTTGGCCCAGACCACAAACACATCGGCAATCGGGCTATTGGAAATCCACATCTTGCTGCCGGTCAGCTTGTAACCGGTGGCGGTTTTCTCGGCCCGTGTTTTCATGCCGCCGGGATCGGATCCCGCATCGGGTTCGGTCAGACCAAAACAGCCGATATATTCACCGCTGGCCAGTTTCGGCAGATATTTCTGCCGCTGCTCCTCGGTGCCATAGGCATAGATCGGATACATCACCAGCGACGATTGCACCGACATCATCGAACGATAGCCACTATCGACCCGCTCGATTTCCCGCGCCACCAGTCCGTAGGTGACATAATTCGCCCCCAGCCCGCCGTATTCCTCGGGGATCGTGGTGCCCAGCAAACCGGCGTCCCCCATCTCGCGGAAAATGTTGGGGTCGGTGATCTCGTTGGCATAGGCCTCGATCACCCGTGGCTGCAACACGCCTTGCGCAAATTCGCGGGACGCATCGCGCAACATACGCTCGTCCTCGCTCAGCTGGTCCTCCAGACGAAAGGCATCTTCCCAGTCAAAGCGGGACAGATCAGGGGCATCTTTGGGCTTCAGCGCGGGCGTTGTCATGGCGGTCTCTCTCCAGTCAGGGTTTCGCAGGGCCACTAGAAGCGGTTTGCCACAAGAGTCGCAAGGAAAATCATCGCAGATGCAATGAAAATCTGCCCTCTTGACCTTGCCGCCCCTGCGTGCAGTCTGATCAGGGAAACGAAAGGGCGACAATGGGCCAGAACATAACCTCGATTGACGATGTAACGGCGCTACTGGCCGAACAGGGCTATATCTGTGGCCGCGATCTGGCAACGGTGGTGTTTTTGGCGTTGCGCCTTGGCCGGCCGCTGTTTCTGGAAGGCGAGGCGGGCGTGGGCAAAACCGAAATCGCCAAAGCCATTTCCGCTGCCCTTGGCCGTCGCCTGATCCGGCTGCAATGCTACGAGGGGCTGGATGCCGCAAGTGCTGTCTATGAATGGAACTTTGCCGCGCAAATGGTGGCGATCCGCACCGCCGAAGCGGTCGAGGGCACGGACCGCGAGGCATTGGTGGACGAGCTGTTTTCCGAGCGCTACCTGATCCGCCGCCCGTTGCTCGAGGCAATGAGCCCGCAACCGGGTGGCGCACCGGTTCTGCTGATCGACGAGCTTGACCGCACAGACGAACCATTCGAGGCCTTCCTGCTGGAAGCCTTGTCCGATTTTCAGGTCACCATCCCCGAACTGGGCACCATCAAAGCGCCGGAGCCGCCCATTGTGATCCTCACCTCCAACCGCACCCGCGAGGTGCACGACGCCTTAAAACGTCGCTGTCTCTATCACTGGGTCGAATACCCCACTTTTGACCGCGAACTGGAAATCCTGCAAGCCCGCGCCCCCGAGGCCAGTGCGGCCCTGTCACGCGAAGTGGTGGCTTTTGTCCAGCGCCTGCGCACCGAAGATCTGTTCAAGAAACCCGGCGTGGCCGAAACCATCGACTGGGCCAAATGCCTGCTGGCGCTGGATGTGATTGATCTGTCGCCCGATGTGATCGCCGATACCTTGGGCGCGATCCTGAAATATCAGGACGACATCCAGAAAATCGCCGGTGGTGAAATCGCCAAAATCCTGAACGATGCCAAAGCCTCGCTCGATACGCTCTAACTTCTTCTTGGCTCAAATATCCGCGCCGCAGGCACTGGGGCGACCGCGTCAGCGGGCGCAAAACCTGCCGCAATTCACGCCCGTTTCAATCGTGCAGCCCGCCCACCACGCCGCTTCACCACCAATGGCTTGCGCGCCTCAAGCTCCGCCATAATCGCCGCCCGCTCGCTATCATCCATCACCGACCATCGCGAAATTTCATCGATGCTGCGATAACACCCCGTGCACAACTGTGCCTCTGGGTGGATCACGCAGATATTGACGCAAGGCGACTGCACCTCGTCACGTTTCCAGACCTCATCCGCCACGTTTCAAATGCCCCAAACGGTCCATCACCCCTTGCAGGATGTATCCGGCCGCCACATGGTCGATCACTTCGGCCCTGCGCGCCCGCGAAGTATCAGCCTCCAGCAAGGCCCGCTCGGCGGCCACGGTGGACAGACGTTCGTCCCAGAACCCGATCGGTAGATC
>WGBJ01000149.1 GCA_015494385.1 Marinosulfonomonas sp. | reverse complement strand
GAGTTTTTCCTTCACATCCCCGCGATTCCCGTCTATACGCGCGACTTCACGCGGATCTACACCCTTGGAGGAGTCCGCACTAACCTAGGAGAATTACAATGGCTGGCAAGATTCCAGATCTTATTGTCACGGAGCGCACGGGGACAGGCAAGGGGGCCGCCCGTCAAGCACGCCGTGAGGGCATGGTGCCCGGTGTCGCATATGGCGGGAGCGCTGATCCACTGCCGATCAACATCCCGTTCAACGTGCTGATCAAATACCTGCGCGCAGGCGGCTTTCTGTCGACCCTGTTCAACCTGAAAGTCGAAGGCCATGATGACGTGCGCGTCATTTGCCGCGACATCCAGCGCGATGTTGTCAAAGACCTTCCGATCCACGTCGATTTTCTGCGTCTGCACCGCGACAGCCGCATCGATCTGGCGATCCACGTTGAGTTCATCAACGAAGAAGAATGCGTTGGCCTGGCCAAAGGTGGCGTTCTGACTGTTGTGCGTCCCGAGGTGGAACTGAACGTGATGGCTGGCGATATTCCGGATCACATCACTGTGGATCTGGCCGGTCTGGACGTTGGCGATACGATCACCATTTCCAGCATCGAGCTGCCTGAAGGTGTAACACCGACAATCACCGACCGTGATTTCGTGATTGCCAACGTGCAAGCGCCGACAGTTGCAACCGCTGAAGACGAAGCTGCCGATGCAGAAGCAGCTGAATCCGCTGAAGGCGAAGCAGCAGAAGGCGAAGCAGCAGAAGAGGGGAGCGAGGAGTAATCCTTCCCCCACTTGCGAGAGTTTGAGCGCGGGGCCTATTGGGCCTCGCGTTTGCGTTTCAGCCTATGCTTTGTTTTCGATCCGTTTGAAAACCACCACCTGCCCGCGCGAGCCGGTCGGGCAATAGACAAGGCCGGATGCGGACATCTGGTCGAATATCTGTTTGATAACCCGCTCGGGGTAAAGGTTGGGGTGCAGTTCGATCACCAATAACCGGATATGTTCGGGCCAGAGGGTATCGAACAACCCTTCTTCACCACCCTCGATATCCATAATGACAACCGTTGGCTTGTGCTCCTGAAACAGCGTGCCGATTTTGATCGCGGGCACCTCGACCGATTTTGTCGACTTCCATCTTTTAGCGATTGTCGGATTAAGGGAGGACGCCCAAAAGGCTGCGGTCATATGGAATGTGATATGGTCCTCGGGAAAATCGTCAGGCACAACCGCGGCGTTTATCACGGTCACATCCTCAAGCGCATTTGCCGTCAGGTTCTTCTCGATCACCGATATCATTTTCGGGTTTGCCTCGATGGCCATCAGGTTTCCTGCATCAATCCGGCAGGCAATCTGCATCGCCACATAGCCGGCACCCGCCCCCAGCTCCAGCACGCGGTCCGTTTCCACAATATGCTTTTTCACGGCATTGGCCTCGTGGCCTTCGTATCGTCCGCCTTGCATTGATCTGCGGATATTGTCGTTCATCAGGTAATCGGGGATACGCAGGATGAAACCGTCTATCAGGTACTTGGGCAACTTGACCTCGTTTTAGCAATATTGTTGCGTTGCAACCCAACTAGCATTTTCCTAATACTGTTGCATTGTAATTCTATCGGAGAAGCAGCGTGCGTTTGTTTGTCGGCCTTGGAAATCCCGGTGCGAAATATGCCCATAACCGGCATAACGTCGGGTTTATGGCGTTGGAGCAGATTGCCTCGGACCACGGGTTTGGCCCGTGGCGCGGCAAATTTCAGGGCAGCGTTACCGAGGGGCGGCTGGGGCGCGAAAAGGTGATCCTGCTGAAACCGGAAACTTTTATGAACCTGTCGGGGCAATCCGTGGGCGAGGCAATGCGGTTCTACAAGCTGACGCCGGACGATGTGATGGTGTTTCATGACGAACTGGATCTGGCACCCGGTAAAATCCGTGTCAAACAGGGCGGAGGCCATGCGGGCCACAACGGTTTGCGCTCGATTCATCAGCATATCGGGCCGGACTATGGCCGTGTGCGCATCGGCATCGGCCATCCGGGCCACAAGGACCGCGTGTCAGGCTATGTGCTGCATGATTTCGCCAAGGCGGATGCCGAATGGCTGGACGATCTGCTGCGCGGTATTGGTGACGGGGCGGTTGATCTGGCCGAAGGGGACAGCGCAAAGTTTCTGAACGCGATTGGCCTGCGAATGAAGCCGCCGGTCAAGGCCAGGAAGGCTGAAAAACCATCTGCCGTGAAAGACACGCCAAAGGCTGATCCGGTGGATGACCGCAACCCGATGCAAAAACTGATGGATAAATTCAAGTAGCTGCGTTGACTTCCTTGACCGGTTTCGCAAAGTCTTGTCCGACAAAAGGAGTGGGGCATGGGCCAATCGCAATGGGAATTCTGGATCGACCGTGGCGGCACCTTTACCGACGTGGTGGCCCGCCGCCCCGATGGCGGGGTGGTGACGCATAAATTGCTGTCGGAAAACCCCGAACGCTATAGGGATGCGGCGGTGCAGGGTATCCGCGAATTGTTGGGGCTGGGGGCGGATGATCCGCTGCCCCAAGGCGCGATTTCGGCGGTCAAGATGGGCACCACGGTGGCCACCAATGCCCTGCTGGAGCGCAAAGGCGAACGCACGCTGTTGCTGATCACCCAAGGCTTTCGTGCCCTGCTGTTGATCGGCTACCAGACCCGCCCCAAGCTGTTCGATCTGGAAATCAAACGCCCCGATCTGCTGTATGAAGATGTGGCAGAAGTGCCCGAGCGACTGGATGCGGATGGCGGGGTGGTTGAGCCGCTGGACGAAGCGGCCGCGCGGGCGGCGTTGCAGGCGGGCTATGACAGCGGCATCCGCGCGGTGGCGATTGCGTTTCTGCACGGCTATCTGAACCCCGCGCACGAGGCCCGCGTGGCCGAGATCGCGCGCGAGGTTGGCTTTACGCAGGTTTCGGTCAGTCACGAGGTTTCGCGTCTGGCCAAGCTGGTCGGGCGGGGCGATACCACGGTGGTGGATGCCTATCTGTCGCCCATTCTGCGGCGCTATGTGGAACAGGTGGCCGGTGCGCTGGACGTGGGCAAAGGCGGTTGCGAGCGGCTGTTGTTCATGCAGTCCAATGGTGGCCTGACCGATGCGGCGCTGTTTCAGGGCAAGGATGCGATTCTGTCGGGGCCGGCGGGCGGGATTGTCGGCATGGTCAAAACCGGCGAGGTGGCGGGGTATCAGCGCCTGATCGGCTTTGACATGGGCGGCACATCGACCGATGTCAGCCACTATGCAGGCGCTTACGAGCGGTCGTTTGAAACCGAAGTGGCCGGTGTGCGGATGCGCGCGCCGATGATGGATATTCATACGGTGGCCGCCGG
>WGBJ01000148.1 GCA_015494385.1 Marinosulfonomonas sp. | reverse complement strand
GCCAGCCCTTCATGCGGGCGCGAAACCATGTGCGTTGACGTTTGGCGTATTGATGACTGGCGGTGCAGGCGGCTGCTTTGGCCTCTTCCAGCGACAGTTCCCCGCGGACATAGGCAATCAGTTCCGGCGCGCCGATGGCTTTTGACGACAGGTTTGCGGGGTTCCAGCGGGGATCCATCGCGCGGGCCTCGTCCAGTGCGCCGTTTTCCAGCATCATGTCAAAGCGCCGGTTGATCCGCACATTCAGCCAGTCACGATTGGCATTGATCACGATCGGGGCGGTTTTATTCAACGGCAACAGCGGTGGCGGGGTGGCATCCTGCCAGTCGGCCAGACTGCGGCCGGTGGCATGTAAAACCTCCCATGCACGCTGCACCCGCATCGGATTTTGCACATCAATGCGGGCGCGGGTGGGGGCGTCCAGATCGGTCAGCAAGGCTGGCAGGCCACCATCGGCCAGCAAGGCCTCGGCCGGTGCGCGGATATCGGGCGGGGTGCGGGGGATGTCGGCCAGCCCCTCGGTCAGGGCGCGAAAATACAGGCCGGTGCCGCCAACGATGATTGGACGGGCAGGGGGATTTGCCAGAATATCCTCCACCTGTCGCAGCCAGTGCCCGACAGAATAATCCGCATCAAACGGAACGTGGCCATAGAGCAGATGCGGCGCACGCGCCAGATCGGCATCATCGGGCCGCGCGGTCAGCACCCGCCAGCCGTCAAACACCTGCAGGGCATCGGCATTGATGATCACCCCGCCGCTGTTTTGCGCGATCTGAAGCGCCAGCGCGGATTTGCCCGAGGCCGTCGGCCCCGCGATCAGAACCGGCATATCCGCCGGTATGGAATTAATATCGCCCAAATGCCGCGCCTTTCACGGTTTGCCGTTGAACCCCCCCGCTTTTTGCGACATTTTAGTCAAAACGCAAACACCAAGATTTCTGCGGGGGCAAATCACAATGAGCGACAGCGACAACAGCACCGGAAAAGACACCGGTACCGAAGGCGAAAAACCGGCCTTTAAACGGGTAATGCTGAAAATTTCCGGCGAGGCATTGATGGGCGATCAGGGTTATGGCCTGCATCCGCCCACCGTTGAGCGCATCGCCCGCGAAGTGCAGTCTGTGCATGAAATGGGCACCGAGATTTGCATGGTCATCGGTGGCGGCAACATCTTTCGCGGTCTGCAAGGGTCCGCACAGGGGATGGAGCGCACCACGGCCGATTATATGGGGATGCTGGCCACGGTGATGAATGCGCTGGCCATGCAGGCCGCACTGGAAGGGTTGGGTATCTTTACCCGCGTCATCAGTGCCATTCCGATGGATCAGGTCTGCGAGCCCTACATCCGCCGCCGCGCCGTGCGCCACCTTGAGAAAAAGCGCGTGTGCATCTTTGCAGCCGGCACCGGCAACCCCTATTTCACCACTGACACCGCCGCCACATTGCGCGCCAATGAAATGGCCTGCGAAGCGATCTTCAAGGGGACCAAAGTGGATGGTGTTTACGACAAGGATCCGGCGAAATTCGAGGATGCCAAACGGTATGATCGGGTATCCTATGACGAGGTGTTGCAAAAACATCTGGGCGTGATGGACGCCAGCGCGATTGCGCTTGCCCGTGACAACAACCTGCCGATCATTGTGTTTTCGCTGGATGAACCGGGCGGCTTTCGCGGAATTCTGGCCGGGGAAGGCACCTATACGACGGTTCATAGTTAACCCTATATTAGCGATAACGCGACACAAGCGGAACGAAGAAAAGAGTGAACAGCCATGTCAGATGAAATCGAAATCGACCTTGATGATCTTGAACGCCGGATGGAGGGGGCGCTTGCGTCGCTTCGCACAGAATTTGCCAGCTTGCGTACCGGACGGGCCTCGGCCTCGATGCTGGAGCCAGTGATGGTCGAGGCGTATGGCCAGAAAACGCCGATCAATCAGGTGGGCACGGTGAATGTGCCCGAACCGCGCATGGTGACGATCAATGTCTGGGACAAATCCATGGTGCAGGCAGTGGAAAAGGCGATCCGCGAAAGTGGCCTCGGGATCAATCCACAGCTGAACGGCACCATCATCATGCTGCCGATCCCTGAATTAAACGAGGAACGCCGCCGCGAGCTGTCCAAAGTGGCCGCACAATACGCCGAACACGCCCGCGTGGCGGTGCGCAATGTGCGTCGTGACGGGATGGACCAGTTGAAAAAGGCGTTGAATAACGGCATGTCCGAAGACGACAACAAAATCTGGCACGACGAGGTGCAATCGCTGACCGACAAGGCAATTGCCGCAATTGATGCGGCGCTCGAGAACAAGCAAGAAGAGATTATGCAAGTATAGGTTTTTGGTTTAATTGTGAGAGGTAACATATTGGCCGTAAGGGAAAAACCGGTAGGTGGCCCAGCCCATGTGGCG
>WGBJ01000147.1 GCA_015494385.1 Marinosulfonomonas sp. | reverse complement strand
GACATGGGCGGCACATCGACCGATGTCAGCCACTATGCAGGCGCTTACGAGCGGTCGTTTGAAACCGAAGTGGCCGGTGTGCGGATGCGCGCGCCGATGATGGATATTCATACGGTGGCCGCCGGTGGTGGCTCGATCCTGACCTTTGCGGACGGGCGCTATCAGGTGGGGCCACAAAGTGCGGGCGCTGATCCGGGACCGGCCTGTTACCGGCGCGGCGGGCCGCTGACGGTGACCGATTGCAACGTGATGCTGGGCAAGCTGAACGCGGAGCATTTCCCGCATGTGTTCGGGCCGGATGGGGACCTGCCGCTGGATGTGGATGTGGTGCGCCGCAAGTTCATCGAAATGGCCGTGGAAATTGCCGCTGCCACCGGCCTGCCGCAGCAAACGCCCGAGGCTGTGGCCGAAGGGTTCCTGCGCATCGCGGTTGATAACATGGCCAACGCAATCAAGAAGATCAGCGTGCAGCGCGGCCATGATGTGACCGGCTATACCCTGCAATGTTTCGGTGGTGCTGGCGGGCAGCACGCCTGCCTTGTGGCTGATGCTTTGGGCATGCGCCGCGTGTTTGTGCACCCCTATGCAGGCGTGTTGTCAGCCTATGGCATGGGGCTTGCCGAAATCCGCGCGCTGCGCGAACGGCAGGTGGATGTGCCGCTGGAACAAGTGACGCAGGCGGGCGAGGTTCTGGCGGACATTCAGGCCGAGGCCGAAGCCGAGGTGCGGGCACAAGGCGTGGCGCAGGTGTCCTGCATTGCAATGGCTTATCTGCGCTATGACGGTTCGCATCAGGCGCTCGAGGTGCCGTTTGGCACGGCAGAGGAAATGCAGGCGACGTTCGAGGCCGCGCATAAGCAGCGGTTCGGGTTCATCTCGCCCGAGCGGGCGATTCTGTTTGATATGGTCAGCGCCGAGGCAGTGGGCGATACCGGCGAGGCGCCCAAGGCGCTGGGCCATAAGGGTGATGCGGCCAAACCTGTGGCGCATGTGCCGTTCTATGCGGAGGGCGCGGCGGGCAAGGCGCCGCTGTACCGTCGCGAGGATCTGGGGCAGGGGGCCAAGGTGGCCGGCCCTGCGATCATCACGGAACCCACCGGCACCAATATCATCGAAGCAGGCTGGGTGGCGCAGGTCGATGCGCTGGGCAATCTGGTGATCGAGCGCGGGCAAAAGAAGCAACGCGCAGCCGCCGCCGGAACCGATGCAGACCCCGTGTTGCTGGAAGTGTTCAACAACCTGTTCATGTCTGTAGCCGACCAGATGGGCGCGACCTTGGCCAATACCTCGTGGTCGGTGAACATCAAGGAACGGCTGGATTTTTCCTGTGCGATCTTCGATGTGCACGGCGATCTGGTGGCCAACGCGCCGCATGTGCCGGTGCATCTGGGATCGATGGCCGACAGCATCAAAACCGTGATGCGGGAAAACGCGGGCGATATTTTTGAGGGCGACGCCTTTATGCTGAATTCGCCTTATAACGGCGGTACGCATTTGCCCGATGTCACGGTGGTGACACCTGTGTTTGTGGATGGGGAAATCGTGTTCTGGCTGGGGTCGCGCGGGCATCACGCCGATATTGGCGGGCGCACGCCGGGGTCGGCCCCGCCCGACAGCACGCATATTGACGAGGAAGGCGTGCTGATCGACAACCAGCGTCTGATGTCGCGCGGCACGCTTTTGGAGGCGGAGGCCGAGGCGGTTCTGGCCTCGGGCCGGTATCCCTGTCGCAACATCGCCCAGAACATGGCTGATCTGAAAGCGCAGGTGGCGGCGAATGAAACCGGACGCCAGGCGTTGCTGGGCGTGGTCGAGCAATTCAGCCTGCCGGTGGTGCGGGCCTATATGGGCCATGTGCAGGACAACGCCGAAGAATCTGTGCGTCAGGTGATCGGGCGGCTGAAGGACGGGGAATTCACCTATCCGATGGACAGCGGCGCGGTGATCAAGGTCAAGGTGACGGTGGACAGGGATGCGCGCGAGGCGGTGATAGATTTCACCGGCACCTCGCCGCAGGATGCTGGCAACTACAACGCGCCTTTTGCGGTCTGTTCCGCGGTGGTTCTCTATGTGTTTCGCACCATGGTGGGGGCGGATATTCCGCTCAATCAGGGGTGTTTGAAACCGCTGAAAATCATTGCGCCCAAGGGCACCTTTCTGAACCCTGAATATCCGGCGGCGGTGATTGCGGGCAATACCGAGGTGTCGCAAGCGACCTGCAATGCCCTATACGGTGCGCTGCATGTGATGGCCTGTTCGCAAGCGACGATGAACAATTTCATCTGGGGCAACGAAGTGTTCCAGAATTACGAAACCATTGCCGGTGGCACGGGTGCCGGGCCGGGGTTTGATGGCTGTGATGCGGTGCAAAGCCATATGACCAACACGCTGATGACCGACCCTGAAATTCTGGAAAAACGCTTTCCGGTGCGGCTCGAGGCGTTCGGGATACGGGCAGGATCAGGCGGGGCTGGCCACTGGTCCGGCGGCAACGGGGCTGTGCGGGTGATGCGGTTTTTGGAGCCGGTGAAGGTGACCACCCTGTGTTCGCGCCGCGCGGTGGCACCTTTCGGTGTGGATGGCGGTGCGGACGGGGCTGTGGGTGTGAATGTGGCGGTGATGCCGGACGGAACGCGGCTGGAGCTAAAGGGCAATGACGAGATCGATTTGCCCGCTGGCGGGGTGTTCGAGATGCAAACACCCGGTGGCGGTGGCTGGGGTGCAGCCTAGCGGAGTTGCAAAAGCAACGCTTTATATCTCGCTGACGCTCGGGGACGGGGGCTGTCTGCCCCCCTTGCCTGCGGCAATTCCCCCCGAAGATATTTTTGCCAAGAAGAAGGCATAAGAAAAGCCCCCGATTTTTGGTCGGGGGCTTTGGTGTTTTGGGGGCTGGATCAGTCCTCGAGGCCTTCGTGCGGCAGGATCAGATTCAGCACGATGGCGATGATTGCCGCCGGAAGCAGGCCGGTGCCCAGCAGCATGCTGACCGTTTTGCCTGCATCGCTTTCCCCAAGGAAGCGCATCGCGTCAGGCACCTGTTGCAAGCCGATTCCGAAGGTCAGGGAAACGGCAAAGATGATCATGTTGCGTTTGTTCCAGTGTACATCCGACAGCATGTTGATGCCGGCAGCGGCAACCATGCCGAACATCACAATCACACCGCCACCCAGAACCGGATAGGGGATGGTGTTGACGTAGGCCGCGATTTTCGGGCTAAGGCCACAGAGCACAAGGAAGATCGCGCCGATGGTGACGACGTGGCGGCTCATGATGCCGGTCATGGCGACAAGGCCGACGTTTTGCGAAAACGAGGTGTTGGGCAGGGCGCCGAACACACCGGCAATTGCGGTGCCAAGACCATCGGCAAAGGTTGCGCCCTGAATTTCCTCGGTTGTGGCTTCGCGTCCGGCGCCGCCTTTGGTGATGCCCGAAACATCGCCCACGGTTTCAACGGCAGATACAAAGGCCATCAGGCACATGCCAATGACGATGGCCCAGTTGATTTCCCAGCCGAATTTGAAGGGAACCGGCATGCCGAAGTTGGCGGCAAATCCGACCTTGGAGAAATCCACAAGGCCAAAGCCGAAATGCGCCACCAGATAACCCGCGATCAGGCCGATCAGTACGGCTGCGGCGGACAGGAACCCCTTGAAGAAGAATTTGACGCCAAGGGTAACGATGATCACGGTAAAGGCCATGGTCCAGTTGGCACCGCCACCCCAGGTGGGTTTGGACATGTTGAAGCTGCCAGCACCGCCAGCGGCATACTGGATGCCCACCTTGATCAGCAGCAGGCCGATCATCAGCACAATCAGGCCGGTGACCAGCGGAGGCAGGGCAAAGCGGAGTTTGCCGATGATAAAGCCAAGGCAGAAATGGAACAGCCCGCCAATCACCACACCTGTGGCAAGGCCGGACATGCCCGCGACACCGGCACCGGCAACGGCTGGAATCATCACCGGCAGAAAGGCAAAGCTGGTGCCCTGAACGATGGGCAGGCGCCCGCCGATCGGGCCCATGCCGATGGTCTGGATCAGGGTGGCGATGCCTGCGAACAGGATCGACATCTGGATCATATAGTTGATCGTCGGAATATCGGCATTGGGCGAGCCAAAGCCGAAACCGGCCGCCCCTGCAACGATGATGGCAGGGGTAACGTTGCTGGCAAACATTGCCATGACGTGTTGAATTCCCAGCGGCACGGCTTGCGTGAGCGGGGGTGTGTAGTTGGGATCGCGCAGTTGTTCCGGCGTCCCGATTGATGAATTGGACATGGGTCCCTCTCCAGTTGTGTTCGCGCTGTTTTTATCATTTTCGCGCTGTTGGTTTTATTGGGTGATCGTCAGTGGTGTTGGTAGTTGGTATTCCTCCAGGTTGGGGGTTTCTCCGATGCGGTCAACAACCGCAAACAGGCCCGGTGCAGACAGCGGGGTCAGCACGCCGTGCCATGTGTTTCTGTGGTAATTGATGCCCTGACCCGGCCCCGCGATAAAGGCGCGGATGTTGACCGGTGTGCCGTTTTCATCCTCGGCCACGGTGACCAGATAGGCGTCAAGGCTCATCGGGATGAAGGCCTGTGCGCCGTCTGGGTGGCGTTCCAGCAGGTCCAGCGTATAGGGCAGGGCGCGGGGTTCGGCCTTGAACACGCTGATACCGGCGCGGCCATCGGGGCCGAAATCCAGTCTGGCGCGGTCGTGATAGCGGCCGCAAAACCCGTTGTTGATAATCTTGTCCGGTTTGCCCACGGCCTCGAGGACATCGCCAAAGGGGGCGAAGGCGTCAGCGGTCAGCGGTTGGGCCTTGATCACGGTCATGACAGCCCCCTTTTGCCGGTGCCGGACCGGGGGTTTTCCACCCTCGGACCCCCGAGGATATTTGCAGAACAAAGATGAAAGCGGGTCATGGCAGCACCAGATCGGGGTGGCGGTTGACGTCTTTGTAAAGCAGGTAGCGGAACGGGCTGTTGCCTGTGGCAATACAGGCCTGCGGGCAAAAGGCGCGCAGCCACATGAAATCGCCGGGGCCGACTTTGACCCAATCCTTGTTCAGCAGATATTCTGCCGTGCCTTCCAGCACATACAGCCCGTGTTCCATGATGTGGGTTTCGGCAAAAGGGATACGCCCGCCCGGCTGGAAGGTGACGATATTGACGTGCATGTCATGGCGCAGGTCTTCGGGATCGACAAACCGCGTGGTGGCCCATTTGCCATCGCAATCGGGCATATGGGTCATCGGCGTTGTGGCGTCCGATGTGGTGAAATGCGCGGGCGTGGCCAGCCCTGCGGCGGGTTGATAGCGTTTGCGGATCCAGTGGAACCCTAGCAGATCGGTGCCGTCGTTTTTCACTGACCACGACGCGCCCGCCGGCACATAGGCATAGCCGCCCGCCATCAGCGTGCTTTGCACCCCGTCCACCGTCAGGGTCATCGCGCCCTTG
>WGBJ01000146.1 GCA_015494385.1 Marinosulfonomonas sp. | reverse complement strand
GGCGGGCCTGAAGGGCGATCCGAACATGCCGCCTGTCACGCGGGCGCTGAATGCGCTGGGGCCGGCCTATATCAAATTCGGACAGGTGCTTTCGCCCCGCCCCGACCTGGTCGGCGGCGATCTGGCGACACAATTGCGGGTGTTGCAGGACCGGTTGCCGCCGTTTCCGACAGATGTGGCCAAGGCCACTGTCGAAGAAGAGCTGGGAAAACCGGCTGACGAAATTTATAGCGAATTCAGTGATGCCGTTGCTGCTGCTTCGATTGCGCAGGTGCATCATGCGCGGCTGGTGAAAACCGGCGAAGAAGTGGCCGTAAAGGTGCTGCGCCCGAACATCGAGCGCGCCTTTCGCAAGGATATCGACGCCTTTTATTTTGCGGCAACCGTGATCGAAATTCTGTCGCCATCATCCCGTCGCCTGAAACCACGCGATGTGATCGAACATTTCGACCACGGCGTGATGAGCGAGCTGGATTTGCGCAGCGAAGCCGCTGCCGCCTCGGAGTTTTTCGAAAACACCAAGAACGATGAAAAGTTTCAGGTGCCGTTGGCCAACTGGGAATTTTCCAGCCGCCGGGTGATGACGCTGGGTTGGGCCGATGGTCTGCCACTGGGCGACAATGATGCGCTGGATGCCGCCGGACATGATCGCGCTGCACTGGCGCGGCGGGTTTTGCAACTGTTCCTCAGCCACGCCCTGCGCGACGGGTTCTTCCATGCGGACATGCATCAGGGCAACATGAAGGTGGCCCCGAACGGCGACATTATTGCCTATGATTTCGGGATCATGGGGCGGATTGATGAATACACCCGCCGCGTTTACGCCGAAATCCTGATCGGATTTATCCGGCGCGATTACAAACGTGTTGCCGAAGTGCATTTCGAGGCAGGCTATGTGCCCGCCGACCGTGATGTTGATGAATTTGCCTCGGCCTTACGGGCTGTGGGCGAACCGATTTTCGGCATGGATGCCTCGCAAATTTCAATGGGGCGGCTGTTTCATTATTTGTTCGAGGTGACGGAACGCTTCGGCATGGAAACCCGCACCGAACTGATCCTGTTGCAACGCACCATGGTGGTGGTCGAGGGCGTGGCGCGATCGCTGGACCCCTATATCAACATCTGGGAAGTCGCGCATCCCGTGGTCGAGGATTACATCAAGACCAACCTTGGCCCCCGCGCCATGATGCGTGATCTGCTGAAAACCGCACGGGTCTTGGCACGGTTCGGACCGGAACTACCCAAAATGGCCGAAGCTGCGTTGATCCACCATTCGCAACCACAGGAAAAACCTCAAAAGTCGTCACCCTGGCGACCAGCAATGTATATCCTGCTGGGGGCTGTAACGGCCTGGGCAGGGTTTCTTCTGGCGCTTGCTGTATCATCCTAGAGCGTATCGCACCTGATCGGATTCAAGCATTCGCCGGTCCGCTCGGGACGGTGAATGCGGTTTGATACGACATACTCTAAACAGGATCACGCAGGGCCGATACCGACGAGGACGGCACCTCGACACCGCCTTCCAGCACCAGAACGGTTTCGCCGTTGCTGCTTTTGGCCTCCAGCACTCTGGAATAGATTTCCGCCTTGTTTGTCGCGATCAACTCATCACCTGAATAGCTTTCGACCTCAAAGGTATACAGCCCGTTTGCAAACGGCGCGCCATTCTCGTCCACACCGGCCCACTGGATTTCGTCGGTGGACGGTGTGAAATCCTGTCGCTGCACTTCGTTTCCGCTGCTGTCCCTGACCACAAGAACTGCACGGTCGGCACTGGCCGCGGGGTTGGGTGAAACGCTAATCGGGGTGCCGTCAAAACTGGCTGCGGCCACAGCACGGGCATCCAGTCCGATCCAGCTGGCCATTTCCCCCATGCCCATCACGCCCATTTGCAACCCGAGGGACTCGAGCAGATCGTTGGTTTTCACTTGCTGCTCTACTGCGGAAAATTGTGCCAGCTGGCTGGAAAAGTCATCCGAGCTCATCGGATCAAGCGGGTCCTGGTTTTTTACCTGCGCGGTGAGCAATTGCAGGAAAACATCGTAGTCCGAATTCACCTCATCCTTGTCTGTTGCTGTTGTCTGTGTTTGGGATCCCGCCTGAGACGGGCTTGTCGAAGTTACTTGCATCGGGTTTCCTTTCAGAGACGCAAATCCAGCCCTGACGAAGGTTCCAAAGATACCTTTGCGGGGATGGTGGTTTCTATTTCGGGCATGGTCGCCTGCACTGTGGAGGGCCGGGTTTGCGCGTTGGCACTGTCTTGATCAGCCCCCCCCTGACCGTTTTGGGAAAACTGGAATCCTACGTCCGCATAGCCCAGATCACGAAACTCTTGCGCCAGTGTTTCGATATGGCGGCGCATCAGGTCCATTGTCTCGCCACGTTCGGCCAGAACGGCAACGTTGATGCCGCCGTCTGTCAGGGTGAACGTCAGGCGGACGCGCCCCAGTTCGGCCGGATTCAGGGTAAGTTCAACAGGGCGTTCCGGCATTTGACGCGCCAAATCCGCCAGTTGACGCGCGACATGGCGAGGGATTTCCGGTGCGGCGAGAAGCGGATTATGCTGCGACGGTATCTGGCCTGGCGCATGGGCGGAAGTTGTCACTATTCCGGCGGAATCACCCGTATTTCTGATTTCAAACAAACCTGTTTCGTCAGGCTCCACCAGTGTTACAGGCGTATTGGCAGGGGGGCGCGGAATCACTTGCTGGTTAGTTTTAGGTGCCCTTGCTGGCGGTATCTGCGGGTTCTCTTGCAACAACCGTCGGGGTGTTTCACTTTCGGTAGATTTCTCTACCGGCGCATTTGATTTCGCAACCGGCGCAGTTGCCGGTGGTGTTGCAACCCCTGCCCAATCACTTGCGGCTACGGGTTGGGTCTTTGCTGCATTTTCGGGCAGAACCGCAGCATCGGTCAACACAGGATCAGGTTGCCCCCCCTTTGGCTGACCCGTTTGCGTTTGGGCCGGTGAAATCTGGTCGCGCGCACCTGTTGAGGGCAATGGCTTGGGTGATTCTTGTGGCGCTCCAATCTCCCGCAGTGACATTTCGGGTTGCTTTGGGGTTATCACGCCCTTTTGCTCCTTGGTCACGCGCTCCGAAGCGACGTGCGGCCCCAAAGTTCCGTCAGATGCCGGAAAAATTCGCGTATTCGAACCCTGACCCGTATCAAGTGATTTCATGGGTTTGGTTTGATCAACAAACCCCGTGCCGTCCATGCGGGGGCGAGGGGGAAATCCTGCGTCCTCCGGCCGAGGGTTCTGTTGCTGCATTATTAACGGCTTTAGCGGATCGCCCGCCCCGTCCAAAGGCGCACTGTCTGTTGGCGCTTTGACCTGGGCCAACGGCTCAGCCGATAAATGCGCTGTCGGCTGACCAGCATCATTTTTAACCGTTGGTGGCAAAGTTTCCCTGGATTTATTCGGCTTTACGCCGTCATCCCCGGCCATACGGTTTTCGTTCAAGCCGGCTTTGTTGAAAAGGTTGATCGGGCTGTCTTTACTTTGGCTTGTTTCCGGCAGTTCAAAACGGAATGGGATATCCGTTTGCGCCTCTGCCTCCGGTGGCTGTTCGACAATCGGGTCCGATTCAAGCTCTGTCTGGGCGGGCAGATCATCCGGCACCCCATCAGGTAATCCCTGTATCGTTTCAAACACCCCCTGCATATGTCCAAATATGGTATTCGGTGTCTGATCCGGGGTTTCCTGCCCTTCAGAAGATCCGGCTGCTATCAATTTGTATATTATACTTGCCGAACCGGAAGCTTCGGTTTGCCGGTCGCCCGTATCTGCAAATAGTAAATCCCCGATCCCCATCGCCACGGCATCGCCAGCATCAGTTTCCGGCGGTCTTGCGATCCCGGGCTCGGGTGTGTCTTCAAGCACTGCTTGAAATTCAACACTCGCCGATGTGACCGATTCTGACTGTTGAGTCGCTGCTGTCGCAGTTTCGCTTGCTGGTGTTGCCAGTTCGACAATAGGTAAATTGATCATATCATATCCGGAAGTTCTTCCTCGGTTACGACAGATATGACCGGGATTGGTTACCAGTTCTTTACCCAATCCATGCAAACTACCGTGGAAATGACTCGAATTGGAAATGAATTACATGGCCACCATTGCTCCGGTTTCATCCCCCGCCCCCCGACTTCAACCCGAAAAACGCGATGACGCTTTGTTTCAGGCGGCCAAGAATCTTGAGGCGTCATTTCTGGCGGAAATGCTGAAATCCGCAGGGTTCGGCAAACCGCGTGATGCAAACGGGGGCGGCATTGGCGAGGACCAGTTTGGGTCGTTTCTGCGACAGGAACAGGCCAGGGAAATGGTAAATCAGGGCGGTATCGGACTGGCCCAGAGTTTGTATGAAGCATTAAAGGAGCAGGCAGATGCGCAGTAATATTTTGACAACTTTCGACGTGCTGGAAGATTTTCTGGACAAAGAGCGGATGGCAATACTGACCGGTTCACTCGGGAACATGGAGCGGATTGCAAAAGAAAAGGAGCGGCTTCTGGACAAAGGGGCCTTGCAGACCCCCGACCGGAAAACACTGGACCGCATCCGCCGGAAAGTCGAGCGTAACCAGACCCTTCTGGCCGCAGCAATCCGCGGTATACGCGCGGTCTCTCTGCGAATGGAAATCCTGCGTAACGGGCCGGGGGACCTGAACACCTATGACAAAACCGGACAGCGCAAAACGCTGGGTGGTCCGCAAGGAAACCTGCACCGGCGGGCATAACCGGTTTGTTTCAAATGCTGCGTATATTGAGGGCGGATATTAGGGCCTTGTTAGGGAATGGGGGTCAGGGTGTGCCTTGCATCCCGTGAACGGGGTGGCACGGTTTTGGATACACGCAGACCGTATTTGTCAGAAAGACATTTAACGCAGCCACCAAAGGGGTTGCATGTGTAACACGGTGCAAAAGCGCCGTCTGAATTAGGGAAACTACACTATGACCAGTATTCTGACAAACAATGGCGCAATGGTTGCGCTGCAAACCCTGAGCGCTATCAACAAAGACCTGGACGGTGTCCAGAATGAAATTTCCACCGGTAAATCTGTTGCCACAGCCAAGGATAATTCGGCCATCTGGGCCATTTCCAAGGTAATGGAATCAGATGTCAGCGGCTTCAAAGCCATCTCAGACAGCCTATCACTGGGTGAATCAACTGTTGCAGTGGCCCGTCAGGCTTCGGAATCTGTAACGGACCTGCTGACCGATATCAAAGGCAAGGTTGTCGCCGCGCAGGAAGACAATGTTGACCGCGCCAAAATCCAGACCGATATCGAAGCCCTTACCAAGCAAATTTCATCGGTTGTCAATGCAGCACAATTCAATGGCCTGAACCTTGTTGATGGCAACGTCACGACATCCAATGTCGACGGCAACACCGGTGTCGACATCCTGTCATCGCTGGACCGTTCTGCTGACGGCAGTGTGACCTCCAGTTCAATCGGCGTAGCGGCGCAAAACCTGTCAATGACAGCCGGTACCGCCTTGACTGCAGCCTCGATTGGTACGGATGGGGGCACAGTTGGCGTGATTGATGCCAACGATGGCGGCACAAACGATTCGATCAAGCTGGATACGTTCGCATTTCTTGACAGTGCCGGCACTGCTACCGGCACTGCAGCACTTCCTCGCGGGACGGCCGGATTGGACAACACCGTTACAACCGGCCTGATGGAAGGTGATCAATTGACCTTCCAGATCGGTTCGGTCGAGGCACAGTATACCATTCGCGCCGGTGATACCGCCGAAGCGATTGCTGCCGGGATGAAATCGGCCTTCCAAAACGCGGGTCTAAGTTCAACCGACTTCACCATGGATATTGATACCGTTGCCGGTGAGCTGAAGATCACCAACAACACCAATGCCGACGTTTCATTCAGTTCTTCTGTTTCACGCGGTTCCGGTGGTTTGGCCGGTTTGGCTGCGATTGATGTCTCTACCGGGGCCGGTGCGGCTGCGGCGCTTGGGTCAATCGAAAACCTGATCAATACCTCGATTGATGCATCCGCCTCGTTCGGTTCCGTTCAGGGGCGCATCGAAATCCAGAGCGATTTTATCGGCAAACTGTCGGATTCGCTGAAGTCGGGTATCGGCTCGATGGTAGATGCGGATATGGAAGCGGCTTCGGCCCGCTTGCAGGCCTTGCAGGTTCAACAGCAATTGGGCGTTCAGGCGCTGTCGATCGCGAACCAGGCACCGCAATCGGTTCTGTCGCTGTTCCGGTAACATCATTGATCGGGGCGCCGGTATCCGGCGCCCCCTTCCCCGCGGTGAAACCCGCGTTCCGATGACCCCTGTCATTGAAAGGTAATGACATGAACGCCTTTAATATGGCCAAAACGGCCTATACCAATTCTTCGGCCCCGACACGCACCCCCCGCAGCACCGAATATGATGCTTTTGCGCAGATCACACATCGCCTGAAATCCGCCAGCAAGAGCGACAGTTTTTCAGCCCTTGCTGCGGCGCTGCATGAAAACAATAAATTGTGGACCCTGCTGGCGGCAGATGTTTCAGACAAGGACAACGCTTTGCCGGAAACCTTGAGGGGGCGCATATTTTACCTTTACGAATTCACAACCCAACACAGCAGGAAAGTCTTGCGCAAAGAAGCCTCGGCAGATGTTCTGGTCGATATCAACACCGCCATCATGCGCGGCTTGCGCAGCAAGGAAGGTGTGTCATGAGCGGACTTGTCCTGAAGCTTGGCCCGAAAGAACGGGTGTTGATCAATGGTGCCGTGATTGAAAACGGTGACCGGCGCAGCCGCCTGTCAATCGTCACGCCCAATGCCAATATCCTGCGTTTGCGCGACGCGATCCATCCGGAAGAGGTGAATACACCGGTGCGGCGGGTCTGTTACATTGCCCAGCTGGTTTTGTCGGGTGACGCTGAAAAGGAAGACGCAAAACTGCAACTTCTGCGCGGGATCGAGCAGCTTAGTCAGGTTCTGACCGACCATGACAGCCGCACTTTACTGACCACCGCCTCGGCAGAGGTGTTGGACGGGCAATATTATCAGGCGTTAAAAGCCTTGCGCGGGTTGCTGCCCCGCGAAGAACGCTTGCTTGCGGCGGCGCGGGTCTGATGTTTCAGCCCGTGCTGCCATATGAGGGGTATTCCGGTTGGACCTTTTTGAACCGCACCCTTGAGGCCCAAAAAGATGCTTATGCCAAATCGCCGGAAGTAAGCCGCGAGATAAAGTATTTCGAGGAAAACATTGGCAAGGTCCAGACAGCAGACGACCTGATGTCGGACCGCACCCTGCTAAAAGTTTCATTAGAGGCGTTCGGTCTGGGCGAAGACATCAATAACCGGTTCTTTATCCAGAAGGTGCTTGAGGATGGCAGCGAAAGCGAGGATGCGCTTGCCAACAAGCTGTCTGACAAACGCTATCTGGAATTTTCGCGGGCCTTCGGTTTTGGTGCGGAAACACCGCCTAATACTGTCCAAAGCGACTTTGGATCAAAAATAACCACCGCTTATAAAGAACGCCAATTCGAAGTGGCGGTGGGTGACCAGAATGAAAACTATCGTTTGGCATTGGGCGTGGAACGAGATTTGAGCGATATTGCCAACAAAGACCTTCAGGAAGATACCCTGTGGTTTACCGTGATGGGCAACCCGCCGCTGCGCAAAGTGTTTGAAACCGCTTTCAACCTGCCGGAATCCTTTGGCTCTCTGGATCTGGACAAACAGCTTGCCACCTTCAAGGACAAGGCGCAGGCCGCTTTTGGCGACAGCGGCATCAAACAATTTGCCTCGCCTGAAAAACAAGAAGACCTGACGCGCCTGTTCCTGTTACGCGCCGATATGCAGGCAATGAACATAAATACAGGCAGCAGCCAGATTGCGCTGACTTTGCTGCAAGGGGCAACCAACGGAAACACGGGCCTATTCTAGCGGGGGATTTTTCGCCTCTTGCCCATCTGACAAACATTCGGCCAAACGCATGAAGCTGGCCGTCGTGTCTTCGGGTTCATCCTCGGCCAAGAAAGCGTCCAGTTTGGGCCAGACCCTGATTGCTTCGTCAATCAGTGGATCGGACCCCACGGTGTACAGCCCCGCCTGAATCATCATTTCCGCCCGATCATACGCCCCCAGCAACCGCCGTGCATTGCTGATCAATTCATTTTCTTCGGGTGTTGCCGCCGCCGGCAGGCTGCGCGAAACGGAACGCAGCAAATCAATCGCCGGAAACCGCCCGCGTTCGGCGATTTTGCGGTCCATCACAACATGCCCGTCCAGTACCCCGCGCAGGATATCGGCCACCGGTTCCTCCATATCCGACCCAGCCACCAGCACGCTGAACAGCGCAGTGATATCCCCCGCTGTGTCCACACCCGGTCCGGCGCGTTCACATAGCGACATGATCATATGCGAGGTGGAAGGGGGGTAGCCGCGTAAAGATGCAACCTCGCCCGAGGCCAGTGCGACTTCGCGGTGGGCCTCGGCAAAACGGGTGATCGAATCGGCCAAAAACAGCACATGTTGCCCTTGGTCGCGAAAATGTTCGGCCACGGCCATTGCCGTCCACGCACAGCGCCGACGCACCAGTGGCGATTGATCCGAGGTTGCCGCCACCACAACCGCCCGCTTCATCCCTTCGGGACCAAGCACATGATCGACAAATTCGCGCACCTCGCGCCCGCGTTCCCCGACCAGCGCAATCACCACCACATCGGCGCTAACCCCACGGGCGAATTTGGACAGCAGGGTAGATTTGCCCACGCCGGAACCGGCAAACAGGCCAATCCGCTGCCCCCGCACAATCGGCAGCAATGTGTTGAAAATTGCCACACCGGTTTCCAGCCGCTCCCCCAAGGCGCGCCGCCGGGTTGCCTTTGGCGGCGAGGCCCGCATCGGGCGTGGCTGCACTCCGCGCATCAACGGGCGCCCGTCCATTGGTTGACCCGAAGGGTCAATCACCCGCCCGATCCAACTGCTGTCAGGCGCAATCAAGGCCTGCCCCAACAGTGTAACCCGATCACCGATCACCACCCCTTCGGCAGAATGATCCGGCAAAATCACCACAGCATCCCGCGACAATTGCAGCACCTCGCCACCCATCACCGCATCACGATGGGTAATGCGCACCTGATCGCCCAGACTGGCGCAACCAGACAACCCGTGCACGGTTAACGTGCCGCGCCCCACCTCGACCACGCGGCCAACATTGCGGACAGGCCGTATCGCGGCCACCTCGGCCGTCAGACAATCAATATCTGTAACCATTACCGGATTCTCCTGTTTGGTTCCTGAAAACCATTTCTAAAGGAATCACGGTTAAAGCTTGATTGAAATTACTCGAGGGAGAAGCCCCGATGTTTAAAAACCTAGAGATATTCCAGATGGCAGGCGCAATGGCCCGCCACGCCGAGACGCGTCAAACAATGGTCGCCCAGAATATCGCAAACGCCGATACGCCAGGCTACAAGGTCCGCGATATTGCCTCGTTTGCCGAAACCTATCGCACACAGGATGCCAGCACGATGCGCACCACACGGGTAGGGCATTTGACTGGCAGTTCACAGCCCAGTGACACACGCATCATCGCTGGCGCAGGCAGTGAATCGCCCAACGGCAACAATGTTTCGCTTGAAACCGAAATGATGAAATCGGTCGAAAACACCGGCGAGCACAAACGTGCGATGGCAATTTACAAATCATCTTTGAATATAATGCGCCTAAGCCTGGGCCGGAAATAAGGGAGGTGATCAATTATGAATGACCTATCCAATATTCGGGCGTTGGCCACCAGTGGCATGCAGGCACAGGCATCCCGCCTGCGCCATGTTTCCGAAAATATCGCAAATACAGATACCCCCGGCTACCACAGAAAAACCGCCTCGTTCGAGGAAGTGGTGACCGGGGGGAAACGCACAGGTGAAGTGCGGATTGGTCAGGTGGAATTTGACCGCTCCGAACTGACCCGGGTCTATGATCCGGGACACCCGCTTGCGGATGAAAATGGTTACTACGATGGATCGAATGTCAATCTGGTAATCGAAATCGCTGACGCGCGCGAAGCGCAGCGCAGCTATGAGGCAAACCTCAAGATGTTCGATCAGGCGCGGCAAATGTCGTCCAGCCTGCTTGATCTTCTGCGCCGATGAAAGGTGATCCAGAATGGATATAAAATCTTCACTAGCAGCCCAGCAATATGCAGCAACCCGCCCCGCAACAGCGCCAAAGCCTGATGCGGGTGGGGGGGCTGGCGATGCCTTTGGCCGCGCCGCCGCCGATTTTGCTGCCACTCTGCAACAGGGCGAAGACGTGGCAAAGGCAGCAATGACCGGCGGGGCCGACCCCCATTCGCTGGTCACCGCATTGGCCCAGACCGAACTGGCGGTGGAAACAGCCGTGACCGTCCGCGACAAGGTGGTCGAGGCCTATCAGGAAATTCTAAGGATGCCGGTGTAATGGATCAGTCGATATTTTTTGACACATTGCGGCATGGTCTGTGGATCGCCGTCATTATTTCGCTACCCATTCTGGTGGTTGCGCTGGTCACCGGCCTGACGGTTGGCCTGTTTCAGGCGCTGACATCCATTCAGGAAATGACGCTGACGTTTGTGCCAAAACTTGCGGCCATACTGGCGGTTTTCTGGGTCTCGATGAGTTTTATGACCGAAACCCTTGTGTCGTTTTTCACCAGCACAATCGTGCCGCTGATCGCAGGGAGCTAAAGGATGGACAATGCCGGATACACCACCCTGACCCGACAGGCCGGATTGATGCGCGAAATGTCGACGGTGGCGAACAATCTTGCCAATCTGTCGACCACCGGCTTTCGCAAGGAAGGCGTGATTTTTGCGGAACACATCAAGGCGCTGGACGGGACCGAGGATTCGCTTTCGATGGCCTCGGCCAATGTGCGGCTGACGGTTCAACAGCAGGGGACATTGACCCAGACCAACGGCCGTTTCGATTTCGCAATCGAGGGCGAGGGGTTCTTTATGATCGAAACCCCCGATGGCAATCAACTGACCCGCGCCGGTAATTTCACCCCCAATGGCGAAGGTGAACTGGTAACCCCCGACGGGTACCGTTTGCTGGATGGCGGCGGGTCCCCCATTTTCATCCCGCCCGATGCCCGCTCCATCGCGGTTGCGGCGGATGGCACCCTTAGTGCCGATGGTGTGCCGCAAACCCAGATCGGGCTGTATACGCCCGCCGATCCAACCGACCTGAGCCGCCAGAATGGTGTGCGCTTTCAGGTCAGTGGCGATGTGATACCGATTGAGGATTCCGCCATCATGCAAGGGTTTGTCGAGGATTCAAACGTCAACCCCGTGATCGAAATTGCCCGCATGATCGAAGTGCAACGCGCTTACGAACTTGGGCAGGGCTTTCTGGATAAAGAGGACGAGCGCATTCGCGGTGTCCTTCAGACCCTTGGCCGTTAAATGAAAAGGAAAGCAACATGCGCGCCCTGAAAATTGCCGCCACCGGGATGAGTGCCCAGCAAATGCGGGTCGAGGTGATCTCGAACAACCTCGCCAATATGAACACCACGGGTTACAACGCCCGCCGCGCCGAATTTGCCGATCTGCATTACCAGCAGGCCACCCGTCCGGGCACCATCAACGCCGCTGACGGAACGGTTTTGCCAACCGGCGTGCAACTGGGATTGGGAGTGCGACCTGCCTCTGTCACCGTGCAATTGTCGCAAGGGTCATTGGCGGCCACCGGCGGTGATCTGGATATGGCGATCGAAGGGTCGGGATATTTCGAAGTCACCCTTCCCTCGGGCATCTCGGGCTATACCCGCGATGGCGGACTGAAACGTTCGGCGGACGGGTTGATCGTGACATCCGACGGCTATCCTGTAGTGCCCGACATCACCATCCCGTCCGATGCCCGCAGCATTTCGATTAACGCCGAGGGCGAGGTTTACGCCTATTTCAAAGACCGCGTTCAACCCGAGCTTTTAGGCCAGTTCACACTGGCCAATTTCACCAATCCCAAGGGGCTGGAAGCCATTGGTAGCAACCTGTTTTTGGAAACACCTGCTTCGGGTCCATCGCTTGTTTCGGCACCTGGTGCCGATGGGCTGGGGGTATTGCGGCAAGGGTATCTCGAGGATTCATCAGTCGATTCCGTGCGTGAAATCACCGAGCTGATCGAGGCCCAGCGCGGTTATGAAATGAATGCCAAAGTCATATCCGCTGCCGACCAGATGCTTGGCGCAACCACGCAGATCCGCTGATGATCCGTTTGATTTTCATACTGGCGCTTCTGGCCGCCACCGCCACCGCCGACACCCTTGTCGCGGCCCGCACGGTGCGCAGCCATGCCATCATCACCCCCGACGATATTGCCATCAAAGATGTCGCCATTCCCGGCGCATTAACCTTCCCCGAAGAAGCCATCGGCCAAGAGGCCCGCGTGGTGCTTTATGCCGGCCGCCCAATCCGCCCCGGCGATATAGGCCCGGCAGCGATTGTTGACCGAAACCAGATCGTGCGGCTGATCTTTCAAAGCGGCAGCCTGCAAATCATCACCGAAGGGCGCTCGTTGGGTCGTGGTGGTGTGGGCGATTTCATTCGCGTTATGAACCTGTCGTCGCGAACCACCGTTAGCGGAATTATTACAGCAGACGGCAGCGTCACTGTTGGCCACTAAAACAAAGGAATACCGAATGTC